>JAYKHH010000318.1:0-3003 GCA_035285265.1 Leptolyngbyaceae cyanobacterium
TTCACAATCTTTTTAGTGAAAGCAATAACTGGCATTGCTGCATCGGCAAGCATGGCGGAGAGTCGCATAAACTTATCACTCAAGAAGGAGTAGTTTGAACAAACTCAAACCCAATTAGCATTTCCCAAACAAGACCTTACCCAGAGAGTTGGCTGTGCCAAGTTCAGCCCTCAATAATTCACTGGAATTTTCTTGAATCTCCAATACGCAAGTCTCAAGGAATTAATAGGGATTCCAGGAGGAGACTGTCATTTGAATGGGTTTAAAATACTTCTGTTCCACAGCCCAATTCACCCCTCACCTGATAGAAGGGCTTGAGCAAGCATCCGATCATAGAATTGGTAAATCCTTCAAATGCAAGCAACTCAATTTTTCTGAGAAAGAATGGTTTTGGAGATAGTAGACATCAGGAATTTTGCCATAGGCGGAACTGGAAGACTGTTACTCTTCAATAACAGTGCAAGCAAAATTCTGTTCACTCCTCATACGCTAGAAATAAATGATCAACATGATGGGTAGCTTTCAGGTGATTGATGCCTGACACAACAAGGCAGCGGAAACCTGCATCTGAGCATCCGTGAGGCATCATCAAATCAGCGAGTGACCCCCTCCAATCTCAGGCAGGCTAATACTGCAAGCTCTCAAACCTAAATGCAACATCAGTTCAACGAACGGTCTGTTAGAAGTCTTTCGCTCTCCGCAAGACTCCTAACAGACTGGGCCAGCAAGGATAGACCGTTAAGGGTGGCGATTCAGAAATCAATGTCAAAAAAGCTTCCTAAGGTTGGCAGAGATGAACTAAAAAAATCATTTTGGAGGGTTTTTAAGGAGATAAGAAGATTGGGCGGGTGGAGTATTCAAGCTCCTGGATTAGCTCAAAGAAACTCAGAATATATTTTCAGAACATATTTCAAGAGAGTACCGCAACCACGGGTCGCTGGTTTGGGAGATAAGTCATTACTTTGAAGCTCAAACGACGAGCAGTGCTGTGGCAGAAATTAATCATCGATTGAAGCTCATTAAATTTTCTGGTTATGGGTTTAGAATCTTTGCCAAATTTCGTTTGCGATGCTTGACAAGTTGGCATCCAACTATCAGTTAGGCAACTTTAACCAGAAGAACCATCCGTTTACTGCACAAAGACGGGCAAGTACGATCCGAGGTTAGTTGGAGGGAATTGGTTACAACATAGATGCAAAGCTGGAGCGATCTCACTCTTGATGCTGAGGGTTGAGCGATCGCAGAACCAGAGCTATCCGGGACAATACCCCGATCCGTTGCGTGGGAGCCAAAGAAGGCTTGAAATCCAATTCACACATAGCCCTCTCGTCCTCTGACTCCCCCTCTGATTCCCTAAGCACCTGATTTGCTGAGTGGGATCAGAAATGTGCATCTGTTGAAATGTAAGGATCATCCCTCCTGATCCTTCGGACTGGGAATTCTCGATATAGAATAGATACTCTGATTTACTGTTTGCCACCTCAGCGTTCAGCCCATGTTAAATCCCAATCTGGATGACATTCAGCTTACAAAAGAAGAGTACGAGCGTTACTCCCGTCACTTAATCCTGCCGGAGGTAGGGCTAGAAGGACAAAAGCGCCTAAAAGCTGCCAGTGTGTTGTGCATTGGAACCGGGGGGCTTGGCTCACCACTCCTGTTGTACTTGGCAGCCGCCGGAATTGGTCGGATTGGCATTGTGGACTTTGACATCGTTGACCACTCCAACCTACAGCGCCAGGTCATTCACGGTACTTCCTGGGTAGGCAAGCCTAAAATTGTCTCCGCCAAAAACCGCATTGCAGAAATCAACCCCTACTGTCAGGTAGACCTCTACGAAACTCGCCTGAGTGCAGAAAATGCGCTGGATATTGTCAGACCCTACGACGTGGTAGTAGATGGCACCGATAACTTCCCCACCCGGTATCTGGTCAATGATGCCTGTGTGTTGCTGAATAAGCCGAACGTTTACGGGTCTATCTTCCGGTTTGAAGGTCAAGCAACTGTCTTTAACTATCAAGACGGGCCAAACTATCGAGATTTGTATCCTGAACCCCCACCCCCTGGCTTAGTACCTTCCTGTGCAGAGGGAGGAGTGCTCGGAATTCTGCCTGGATTAATTGGCGTGATCCAAGCAACGGAAACTGTCAAAATCATTTTGGGTCAGGGAACCACCCTGAGTGGGCGCTTACTGCTCTATAACTCCCTAAATATGACCTTCCGGGAACTTACCTTGCGCCCCAACCCCGTGCGCCCCGTTATTGAGAAATTAATCGACTACGAAGAATTCTGTGGAATTCCCCAAGCAAAAGCAGAAGAGGCAAAACAGAAGGCAGCTATGTTGGAAATGACCGTACAGGAACTCCAAGAACTATTGAACAGTGGTGCAGATGATTTTGTGCTGCTGGATGTTCGTAACCCCAATGAGTACGAAATCGCTAAAATTCCTGGATCTGTGTTGGTACCCCTTCCTGAAATCGAAAACGGCGATGGCGTTGCCAAGGTGAAGCAACTGCTCAATGGTCATCGCCTAGTAGCCCATTGCAAGATGGGGGGACGCTCTGCTAAAGCCCTGGCAATCTTAAAGGAAGCAGGCATTGAAGGCACCAACGTCAAGGGCGGTATCCAAGCCTGGAGCCGCGAGATTGATCCGGCGGTTCCTGAGTATTAATCAGACTGAAGTCACCTTTTCTGAAGTAGACCTGTAGGGGCGAAGCATTCGGGCCGAAATCTAGGGACATTTTCCCAGATTTATTGCCGAATGCTTCGCCCCTACCCAATTTTTAGTTTTGGCAGGGAATTTATTTTGGATTTATTGCAGGTAGCGATGGGAGAGCGTTACCACTTGGACATGGGTAGCTCAAAGTGCCCATCGGCTGGCAATGGGCATACGCCAACCCGTCCCAAAGGCACGATCTGTAATTTTTAGCCCAGGTGGGGCTTGGCGACGCTTGAATTCAGCTCGGCTCACTAACTTCGTGACTCGCTCTACGATCGCTAGCTCAT
>JAYKHH010000319.1:0-4478 GCA_035285265.1 Leptolyngbyaceae cyanobacterium
TCAATGCTCTATTCTAAGGTGTCCTTGGTCGATATGGATCGTTGAAACCTTTAATATATAAAGATTTCAGGATTTTTTCACCTATTCACCCCTCAAAAACCTAATTTTTGCCCTGAATCGCCCATAAAAATAGCTACATTAGGTTAGCCTTCATGCCTTAGGCTAGGAAAAAGGGGAGTCTAATCTCACTGAATATGGGGAAATTAAAAGATGGCAGTTGAACGTTGGACTGACGAAATGCTAGATAAACTAGCAGATTCAGCCCGCTTGACGGATGAAAAATTAGATAAGCTTGTGGATTCAATTCATGAACTGCGGGAGGAATCCAAGGAATTTAGGCAAGAATCTAAGGAAATGAGTATCCGCTTCAATGCCTACCAGCAAGCTTCGCAATGGGTCGTCAACCTAGCGTTTGGTTTATTGGCAACTGCTACCATCACCACAATTGTGACCACTGTATTTCGTCGGTAGGGGATTACCCAAAAAAATAGTGCAGGCTTGTGCCTGCACTATAAAGTTATAACCCGTTCCAACTTACCGATTAGTTACTGCTCCGATTGCCTTGCTGTAAGATTTGGCGAACGCTGGGGCTAGGGGTGTAATTGTAGCCAAAACTAGAGCGATCGGAATCATCCATCACTTGGGGGGTTACCAACACCACCACCTCTGTACGAGAGTTATCACGGCTGGTATTCCTAAAGAGGGAGCCAATTAAAGGAATATCCCCTAGAATTGGTGTTTTGGTAGTTACCGTTCTATCTTGTTCTTGAATCACTCCAGTTAGGATTAAAGTCTGACCATCCCGTAGACGGACGTTGCCAGTCTCCAAACGGCGACGGTTAACGAGTTGCTGCACCAATAAATTGTTGCGGGAAGGATCTGTAACCGAGGTTCCAGGAGAACTAACTTCCGGTGAAACTGCAAGGGTGACAAAGCCATTATCATCAATTTGATCAACGGCAATATTGAGAATCACACCCACATCAATCGGTGCCCCTGGCAGAATGCTAGTAGTTGTTACGTTATTCCCTTCCGTTCTTCTCTGCTCCGTAAATCCAGAGAATACTTGAGAGGTCAAGTTAACCTGCGATTGGCTGCCCTCTTGCACAATCAAAGTTGGGTCAGTCAAGATTTTGGCATTGCCTGCTGTTACTCTCGCTTGAAGATTCACCAAAAGCTTGTTGGGAAATTGGAATAGGGGGGGTAAGCCATAGGTTAGAAGCGGAGGTGTCGCTGCTGTAGTCCCTGTCGCTGCTGCACCTGGTGTAAAACCAGTTACAACAGGTGAGAGAGGATTCTCATTTAGGGGGGATAAAGGATTAAATCCTACTGTTCTGCCTGTGGCATCTATGATGGGCGAATTTGGATCTAAGGTGGGTTGTATGGTGGAGAAGGGATTGGCCACCGTTGACGGACTAGTAAAGCTATTCGTATCTACACTGTTTGGATTGAAGAGTCCAAAGTTAGCCCCTAGTTGTCCTTGCCTCACACTGAAGAAGCTTTCATTAATTCCAAAAGAAAAACTAGCCCCAAAACTATCTGTATTCGCTAGGTTTACCTCAACAATCTTGACGTTAACTGCCACTTGCCGCTTCCGCACATCTAGTTGAGCGAGCTGAGCGGTTGCAATTTCCACTTTGTTCAGAGGTCCAATCAGGGTAATTGCATTAGTACGGGCATCTGCTGAAACTTGTAAACCCTTAAGCAGTTTATCTGCCGTACCAGTCGTAGCTGCAGGAGTAGCAGCTGTAGTAGCACCACCATCTAAAGAAGTCGCCCCTAGAGCCACTAGGGTCTGAAGTGCTCCTTTCATGGGAAGATTTTGACTGTAAGTTGTTGTTCTACCCAAACTGCTATTGGTTGTAGCACCTCCGCCTGCCCCAGCACTGGTTAGGGTAGAAGCACTTTGACTGGTACTCGTCAGTTGGGTTTCAGGCAGGGTGGCCTTCATTTGATTGAGGCGCAAGGTTCGCACAATGATGCCCTGAGCATCGAGAGGAAGATTCTTGCCCACAAAAATGGTGCGTCCAGAGCGGTTCGATTGCAAACCACTTAATCGCAGGACGTAGTTAAATACGTCTTGCACAGGCTCGTTTTCAATATCTAAGGAGATCGTTGATCCCCCTGTTGTGGTTGCTGTTCCTGTGGTAGGGGCGGCTGCGCCGGGAGATGCTGGTGCAGCAGCACCGCCTTCTACATAGGCTACGTTAAGCCCTGCAGCGCGGGCAAGCAGTGCCAATACTTCTCTTACGGGTGCATCTCGCAAGACCAAACGGGGAACCCGCTCAGCAGTGCCCAAATCAATCACTGTGGGAGACGCATCGATGTTGGCAACGGCAATATCACCCACTGGAGGTGCAACGGCACGGGGTAAAAAGGGCGGAGCTAAATCGGGGGTAGGGCGAACGATCGGTACATTTCGCTTAGGAGGAACAGGAGCTTGAGCCGTAGGGGCGGGAGACGGAGCAGGCGCTGAGGTGACTTGATCCGCATTGGAACGGCTAATGTTAAAGGCAATGCTGCCAGCCGTTCGACGGGCTGTTTGTCCAACAGGGGCAGCCGCATCTCCCGTCACAGTGACTCGAATGCTATTGGCATCCAAGGCTTTCACCTCCACCAAGGCAATTCCTGGTGCTGGGTTGGCCTGACGGAAACTGCCGCCTTGCGGGAGCTTTAATTGCGTGTTGATCATATCCGCTACCCAACTTTTACCCCGGTTCACCGTAAAAATCTGGGGGCGATCGCCACTCTCCGTCTCTAAGACCACCTCTACACCGTTGCCAGTCGTATTCGTACGCACTGCAGTGACTTGCGTAGCAGCCGCCCAAGCAGGCTGGGTAGCTAGAACTGCTGCTACCACCATCGACGTACTCAACCCAAAATAATGTTTCATAGTTCACTCCTCACTCAAAAAATGAAATTTTGACAAATGACAACGAGACAATGTTGACTTCAAAGACTAGCTATTTAGGTGGAGCCGCTGCTGCAGCCGCCTCTGCAGCCGCCTTAGCTGCAGCCTCCATTTCTTCTTTTGAGAGAGGTACCGTAACCTGAAGCTTGAAGCTAGTTTTCAGCACCACCTCACCCTTGGTAACAGGCTTGCCCTGCTGATCAATCACCAGCTTTTGCTCAGAAGCATCCTTAGTGGTGTTGAAGTCCTTAATCACTACTAAGGGTTGGAGGCGCTCAAGATTGCGGAGTACTGCTTGAGTCTGGGCAAAATCACCATCCATCGCGATGGCAATCTCCTGTTGTTTCAAAGGCTGACCACTAATAGGAGCGACTGGCCCAGCAGGTGCAAAGTTATTTAACTTAGCCTGCCCCTTCGTGAATTCGCGATTCAGATCGAGTAACAGCGTATCCAAGGTACTAGCATCTGCAAATAAACCTAATACATCCTGCTTTTGTTGCTTAGCTTGTTCTAAAGCTGCCTTGGCCTCTACTGCTTTCTGTGGATTTCCTTGTTGCTGCTGGGCTTGACCGCTCAGTTCAGCAACCTTTGCATCTAACTCTTGCGACTTCTGCAATGCAGGTTGTACAAGGTTTAGAAATAAGTAGACCGCCGCTCCCAACCCCAGCACTCCGAGTAGAACACCACTAATCATGGGGGTAAAGGTAATACCAAAGGCACTAGGATAGGCAGGACCTGCAGCAATGTCCTGACCTTCTCCATTTGCAACATAGTCTCCAGTCATGGTCATACGCTATATAACTCCTTTCTCTTTCAGTGCTCTAATCCGAGTTACCAATCCTCCGGCCCCTTTACTCTCTAAGGCGGGGAGCAACTCAGCAGCAGGGGTATCACTCAAGCTGGTTTCAATGGTATAAGACACGACTTGGGGTGCTGTGATAGTCACATCAGATTTGGGCTCCTCGCCACCGGGTGTTGCTTGGGAAGTCTCCGGCTTATTTGCCCCTGCAAGTTCTATGGGGGTTGAATAGGCAGTCAGTTGAGCTGATTTAAGCTGAGTTTCTGTCGGCTTTAAAAAAGGAGATTTTTGCAGAACTAGCAGAAAATCATTGACATCGTTATAGGAGCGAGCTGTGCCCGACAGGTTGACCTTGCCCCCTGTTTCATTCAATGAGTTGAGTTGCACACCGATGGGGACGCGATCGCTAATATCCTGCAGGATGGCGGATGAAGGCTTAATTTGATTGAAGACCCCTACGAGTCCCTGGATTTCAGCCTTAATCTGCTCAGCTTCAGCATTGAAAGTATCAGCTTCTTTCTTTTTAGCTTGCAAGCTAGTAATTTGAGTTTGGAGTTCCTGCTGCTGAGCTTCTAAACTCGTAACTCGATTTTGGAAATAAAACCAGGCACCTGCGGTCAAGGCGGGCAGAGCGATCGCCACTGCCAACCCAGCCATCAAAGGAACCTGCTCTCCCATCGGAACACTTACCTGAGCTGGCTTGGCAGCCGTAGCCGTAGCCTGCCCTTCGCGATCATTAAGGAAATTAATGTCAAGACTATACATAGT
>JAYKHH010000320.1:0-8039 GCA_035285265.1 Leptolyngbyaceae cyanobacterium
TCGCCCTAACGATAGAGTAATTCAGCTATGGGCATTCCTACTCTAGGGGTATCACTCGTTTGTTGTTTCACTTGGCTCAGCAGTCATGTTATTTTCTATGCGTACTGCCCTCCGTGTTCTTGTTGTAGATGACCATGAGCTTACCCGTCTGAGCTTACAACTAGCGTTACAGAATCAATCTGATATTGAATTAATCGGACTTGCTAGTAATGGTCAAGAAGCTGTTGACCTAGCCAAGCATCAGCAACCGGATGTCATTGTATTGGATCTACAAATGCCTGTTCTAGATGGATTGAGTGCATCTACGCAACTTAAGAGCATTGCTCCAGCCACTCGGATTATTGCTTACTCCTCTCTCGAAGATCCGCAAACAGAAGTCATGATTCAAACGGCAAAAATTGATGCTTTCTGTAGAAAAGAAGCGACTACTCAGGAGTTGGTTAGGCTAATCAATCAGTTAGGTCAACAGGCGACTATGGAGGAATGGTGTGAGGAATAATTAGGTGTCAGGTGTCAGGGGTTGGGTAAGAGGTAAACCACGGGGGCATGGCCCCTCCTCACCTTTTCAGGGTTAATTGCCACTCCGTCGC
Organism: Leptolyngbyaceae cyanobacterium; assembly: GCA_035285265.1. Lineage (GTDB taxonomy): Bacteria > Cyanobacteriota > Cyanobacteriia > JARCMD01 > JARCMD01 > JAYKHH01. The sequence continues at coordinate 591 of JAYKHH010000320.1, forward strand.
CTTAGAATTCCATTGAGGCAAGGAGGTTTCACCGACTACATAAGGCCCCCAATAACGTCGGGAACCATCCTGAGCAAAGGCAACCAAAATATCTCCTTTCTTGAGTTTTAAGTTTCCCTCTGGCAAGGATAAAAGTAGTCCCTGACTGCTCCCTTCTTCTGGGGCAAAATCCCAATGGGTGGGGTCACTATAAGGGGATGGCTGGGGTGTTTTAGTGGGGGAACGGCGAGCTAGCAATGCTAGGCGAATCGGGTGATCAGTGCGGTTGCCGACCCGTAATTGACCTGTTGTTCCTTGGACAGGTATGCCCTGAGAAGGAGAAGTTGCTAGAGTTTGAGGCTCTACGAGTTCTGCCACGACTGCATTGCGATCGCCCGATTCCAGACGCCCAATTTCATCCGTAGCATCCGGGTTACCCCTGGATAGGGATGGAGTCGGATTTGGAGATGAAGGTTCAAGGACGACGGTGACTGGCTGAGGCAAGGAAGATTGAGACTCCGTTGGCTGCATCCAGATCGCTAGCTGCGGTCGAGTCAGGATCAAGGCGGTTAATCCTAATAACAGCCCCGCGATCGCAAAGGCAATGGCAGGATAGGCGATAGACTTCATGGGTTTGGTGTACTGCCCGATTCCGTAGAGTGAGTTATGTCATGATCCTAAAGGATCTGTAGAAACCAAAATTAGATTGTCCGTGGTGTACCGCGATCCCATACTCCTGATAGCCTAAATAGCATTGCCCTAGAAATCTTGGTCGTTGGGAGATGGCTTGATCCATGCAAAATACTCGCTTCAATAATTTAGTTGATATTTTTCTTGATCAATTCGGTGAAGGCTTCCGTAACCCTTGGCGACGATTTTCGCTGCTAGTGATCGCCCTCCTTTTCGGCTTTTTCCTAGGCACTGCCATCCCTACGGCAGCAGGACAACGATCCTTGCTGGACTTAGTCGGAGCTGGAATTTTGGTGTTGTTCACGGAAGTGATCAATGCCCTAGTCTACCGAGTTAAGCAAAGAGGCATCCGCTCCCTCGTTACAGATACCTCCAATGCGCTGAGACTGGGACTCACCTACAGCTTGTTTGTAGAAGCCTTCAAGCTAGGCAGTTGAGGGGTGCAGGACGATCTGCAGGAAGCAATGAGCATGGCCCCATTTCACTCCCCAGTCAGCGACCTTTTAACCCAATGGGCAGAGGGGCAATCCCCTACCGCTTCTGAATGGCAGCAGATGGAGGAGTGGGTACTGACCGATCATCGGAGTGCTCAAGCCTTTGGCATCACGGCTCAGCAGATGAGGCAGTCTTTACAAACTCGGTTGCATCTATTTCAGGCTGTGTATCCTGAATTTGTCCAACTCTGCAACGCTCTTTTTACAGTCACTCCAGTTCACCCATCCCATCTTAGGATCACCCTGTGGAACCTTTGGCTACCCTTAGCCATCCAGTTGGCAGAGGCTCGCAAAGCCCTAAACCGACCCCTGATTCAGGGAGTGCTAGGTGGACAGGGAACGGGTAAGACAACCTTAGGAGCCATGCTGAAATTAATCTTGGCTCACTTAGGCTATCGAATGCTCAGCTTTTCCTTGGATGACTTGTACAAAACCTATGCAGAACGCTTAGCCCTACGATCCCAAGATCCGCGTCTGATCTGGCGTGGCCCGCCCGGAACCCATGATGTAGATCTGGGCTTAGCCGTGCTTACTCAACTCCGTCAGCCTCACCCTCAAGCGGCGATCGCCATTCCCCGTTTTGATAAGTCTGCCCACGGAGGCGCAGGAGACAGAACCCAGGCAGAATTAGTCCAAGCTATCGACATTGTTGTATTTGAAGGTTGGTTTGTCGGCGTGCAGCCCATTGATCCCGCCCACTTTGCCCAGGCTCCCGCTCCTATCATTACCGCCGCCGATCGCGCCTTTGCCCAAGACTGTAATGCGAGATTGCACCCCTATCTTCCCCTTTGGCAACAGCTAGATCGGTTAATTGTGTTACATCCCAAGGATTATCGGCTCAGCCAAACCTGGCGTAAACAAGCAGAGCATCACTTACAGTTTTCAGGCAAGTCTGGGATGACGGATGCTGAAATTGAGCAATTCGTAGAATATTTTTGGAAAGCACTTCACCCGGAGTTATTTATTCAGCCTCTGCTTCAAGATCCCGACCGAGTTGATTTAGTCATTGAAATCAACCCAGATCATCTACCGGAAGGTATATATCGACCGGGCGATCGCTAAAATCACTGCTTGATTTAGGTCTTGTCAATACTATGATGATGACTACCCAGAGAAACGATCATTTCTGGGGCGCATTGTTCCACAGGAATTTTACCAATGGGCTATGTAATTTCAACGGTCAATATGAAAGGCGGGGTTGGTAAAACCACCTTATCGGTTAACTTGGCGGCTGCCTTAGCCAAGTATTATGACAAAAAAGTTCTGGTTGTAGATTTAGACACTCAAATTAGTGCCACCCTGAGCCTAATGTCTCCTTCAGATTTTGCCAAGGTGAGGAAGGAGAAGCGAACCTTGCGCCAGTTAGTCAACCAAACCATTAATCCAAAAGCACCTCCGATATTTTCCACACAGGAGATCATCGTCCCCTATGTTGCCAAGGTGAAAGGGCTAGATTTACTGGTGGGGGATATTGAACTATATGACGAATACTTAGTCTCAGAAGTATTGCACGAACAAGCCGTTCGAGAAGGCTCCAAAAACTTTGAACAGATTTGGAATAACTTTGAAAGGGTCTTAGTCAAGAAAATTCTACAGCCTGTCCTGAAAAATTATGACTTTGTAATTTTGGATTGTGCCCCTGGCTATAACCTCTTAACTCAAAGTGGCATCATTTCCAGCAATTTTTATCTGCTTCCTGCAAAACCTGAACCTTTATCATTAATTGGAATTCAGTTATTAGAACGACGTATTGCCAAGTTAAGGGAAGCCCATCCACCCGATGAGTTAATTAATATGCAGCTCATGGGCATTGTCTTTACCATGTCAGGGACTCTGATTACAGGAAGATACTACCGACAGGTCATGGAACGGGTGAATCAAGACTTTAGCGCCACTAAAATATTCAAAACTCGTATTCCTACTGATGTCAATATTTCTAAGGCTGTCGATAGTTTCATGCCCGTGGTACTCACGAATCCGAGTACGGTTGGCTCTAAAGCATTTATCAAGCTAACTGGGGAATTTCTAGAAAAACTGAAGCTAGTGGTTGGGGTCAAAGAACAAACTAAAAATGTCAGCCTCACTGAAATGGATTGAGAGCCAGTTCCATCTATTCTTCCTGCTCTCTTCTGGAACACACGACGCGGAACCTAGCAACCATCCAAAAACTGGGTGGCTATTGCTAAACTTGCCAATTTGGATCAAACCGCGATCGCTCCCATCATTGGCTCATCACAGTTCCAGTTCCCAGAATACATGGTAGAGGACGGCTGGAATAAGGGGGCGATCGCACCCAGCATTGGGGGGGGTAGGGGGGCGGATTCAGACTCGGATTCAGCAACTCCAGAAAGTTCTCCTTGCTTAGCTCAAGTTTTAGAGCGATCCATTGACTCTCGGATGTAAGCAAATATCCTGCCGCATCTTTACGACGCTGCCGCGTTTCCCTCCAACTGCAGTAGGCGGTATCAGTTAGCGATCGCGAAGCGATTCTAAAGGAGCAGGCGTCGTTTAATCGCTTGAATAAGTAGGCGTTCAAAAGGTAGCGATGTCGCCCCGCCGAAGGTTACCCATGCTCCTTCTTTGAAGGAGAGTAGGCTGCAAAATATGGTTGTGTATGCTAGCATAAACCCAATTTATTGAGAATTCTTCTTGATTAACTAGAGGCTTGTCATCAGCCGTTTAACAAGAGGTCAACCCCGTTATCAACCTTCAGCCGAGAAGAAGAAGAAGAAGAAGAAGGAAAACCTCATGAATGATTGCCCTTGCTGCACTGGAAACCTATTACGCCACGTCCGCACCTCTGGCATCTATTGGTTTTGCCTAAATTGCCGACAGGAAATGCCAAACCTGATCTGTTACAACTCTAGTCAACCCATGATTCATCAGCGATTGGGTCATACCCACGCCCCGCGATCGCGAGACACGCACCTGCCATAACACAGTCCCGTTGCAGAACCAAATCATCGCCCAGCCTTTAACTATCTTGAACAATTACCCATGGTCAATCCCACTCTCATCCTGCCAAGGATGGCTAGTTCAGCCATCCAGCGATTTAAGCGTCGAGAAAATCTCCCACTGCCTAAAAATACCCTTTGGCGCATTGAATCCGGAGCAGTGCGTACCTACACCCTGAATGAAGATGGCACCCTGATTGTTCTGGGTTTTTGGGGAGTAGGAGGTACGGTAGGGCAGCCCCTCGTTGGCATTCATCCCTATGCAGTGGAGTGTTTAACAGATGTTGAGGTTCGTAGGCTGCAGTCTGATGAATGCTGGAATTTGAATCAAGTGCTGTGGTCCCATCTCCAGCAAAACCAAGAATTCTTGCGGATTCGGAGCGGGCAGATTCACCAGCGGCTACAGCAATTATTAACCTGTTTAGCGGATCAGTTTGGATATAAGTCAGAGCAGGGACATCGAATTCAACTCCGCCTCACGCATCAGGATATCGCAGATGCACTTGGTACCACACGAGTTACAGTCACCCGTTTACTGAGTCAATTTGAGCAGGAAGGGCGGATTCGTTGGGTTGAACAACACCTCTTCTTGATCCGAAACTTGACTTGAGAAGAATATAGACCTGAACCATGAGGTTTGGGTTGCCTTGGCATCTTGATTGCACCCACAAGAATCCAGTCAAGCTTTACATTAATTTACTCAAAACTATTGATATTTACTTGCAATAGTCATGCTAAGATATGCCTCAGAACTAATTGAGAGAGATTCTTAATAAGTTCTGAACCTTTGGTAGCCCTAAATATCTGCAACTGCCCATGCATCAGCATCCTGTATCAGCAGGAGTTGATTCTGTTGGTTGAGGCGATCGCACATTCAAAATTGCGGTTCAGTCTACGGTTGTTTCTTACCTGCTCAACCGTAGACCTTTCTTCTCCAAAGATCCTTTACACAACGCATGTTTATGGTTCAAACAACTGCTATTCACCGACCGTTTCATGGTCAGCAATTGCCCCTCCATGCTGCTTCTCAGTCAGTCATTAACGTTGAAACTGTGGCATTTGCCCCTGATCTGCAAACCCTGTATCCGCAAAACTTGATGAGTTTAGAGGCAGATACCGAACTGCTAGGCAGTTCTGAGGGTGAGGATATAACCCTTGCGGTGTTAGAAGGGCAAGGCAGCCTGATATTGAACGAGGAAGTGATTCCCCTCGAACCCGGACGGTTAATCTTTATTCCGGCTCAGATGCCTCACGCCCTTAAAGCCTATACCCGCCTGGTTTTTCTGCTAAATCGTTGTGAATCCGATCCAGGGCTACAGGCAACAGCCTGGGTAATCACGTTGTAAGTTGAACAGTTTCATTTTTATTGTCATTCCATTCATTGTCATCCATTTATTGTCATCCAGGAGTTGATATGTCCAAGATTGGCTTATTTTTTGGCACCCAAACCGGAAATACGGAAGCGATCGCAGAAACCATCCAAAAAGCCTTTGGAGGTGACTCGATCGTGACCCTGCATGATGTTGCAGATGCTGAGCTTGATGATTTTGAGGGTTATGAGTGCTTGATCATTGGCTGCCCAACTTGGAATGTGGGTGAACTCCAAGCTGACTGGGAAGGTCTGTACGATGATCTAGACAGCGTTAACTTTAGTGGCAAAAAAGTGGCTTATTTTGGTGCTGGTGATCAGGTGGGGTATGCCGAAAATTTCCAGGATGCCATGGGGATTTTGGAAGAAAAAATTTCAGCATTAGGGGGCAAAACCGTAGGGCAGTGGCCCACGGAAGGCTATGACTTTAACGAATCCAAAGCCGTCAAAAACGGCAAGTTTGTGGGGTTAGCCCTCGATGAAGAGAACCAGTCTGAACTAACTGGTCAGCGGATTCAAACTTGGGTCGCGCAACTAAAACCAGCATTTGGCGTGTAAGTATCCCGATCGGGTCACTCGAAAAATTTAACTAACCTTTACCCCCTATCGGGATTCCTATGTCTAATTTGCCAAGCGTACTCTGCCTGAGTGCGAGTCCCCACTTGCAAGTGTTCAATCGCCCCCTGCTACAAACCCTTGCCCAAAATACTCCCATTACTCAATGGGAGTATTGTCAAACCCCCGATGAACCGAGTTCTCTGGAGGTTGCACTGGTCTTGCTCCATGACCATTTAAAATGCCAGGATCATCCCATGCATCTCGTGGGGCATGGCATTAGCGGACTGTTAGGCTTGCTCTATGCCCAACGCCATCCTGAACGAGTGCGATCGCTAACCCTCCTATCCGTGGGTGCCCATCCGGCAGTAGATTGGCAGGCACATTACTACGCCCAACGGGATCTGCTGCCCTGTAGTCGCCAAGCCCTGCTGACTCGGATGGTAGCAATGTTATTTGGCAACTCATCCTTATCCTTAACCAAGGCAGTGGTGAACATTTTGGAGCGAGATCTCGATCATTCGCTGTCTCCCCACAGTTTAGCGAAACGGATGAGTTTAGGGCCTATTCCAGTCTCAGTGCCGTTACTAGTGTGTGGCAGCATCGATGATGTAGTGGTCGATCCCAATCAACTCCATAGTTGGCGGCAGTATTTTAGCCAGGATGCCGAAACTCCTTCACAGCTTTGGGTCTGTCCCGGTGGACGCTATTTCTTTCACTATTTCTATCCCGAACAAGTCGGAGAACAGATATTGAAGTTCTGGCGATCGCTTCCCTCTGGGCAGAGCCGTTGCTCATCCGCAAACTTGCGGCTTGATTCTACCCCTGAACTTCAATCTGCCTCCACTTTCTACAACTCCGGGAGCTGATTGGGGTCAATACCTTGCACCCTTAAAAACGCCTCTAACTGCTCTAACCGTTGTTGCGCCTGTTCTGCCCGTTGGCGTTCTGCTTCTGCCCGTTGGTGTTCTGCTTCTGCCCGTTGGCGTTCTGCCTCTTCGGGTAGGGGAATCAGCTCTCCCTCTGCGGTAAACCAACGCAACTGCTGTTCATAAATTCCTAGTTCGAGTCCCAACTGCTCACTGGGTAAGCGATCGCCCGCCGTTGGGACAATCGCCTCATAGCGACCATCTACGAGATGAAACCCTGCAAACTCCAGCGTTTCTGGATGAAACCAGTAATACTCTGGCACGCGCCACACCTCTTGATACAGCGTTTTCTTGAGACCTTGATCGACCTTCGCGGTTGAACTGGAGAGCAGTTCAATGACGAGATTGGGATACTTGCCCCCTTCTTCCCAGATTGCCCAACTGCGACGATCTTTCTTTTCGGTGCCCAACACCACAAAGATGTCAGGGCCTCGAAAGTCTCTCGATTTAAGCTGCTGCATGTTGTAATAGACCGTCAG
>JAYKHH010000321.1:0-6374 GCA_035285265.1 Leptolyngbyaceae cyanobacterium
CCGCTAGAAGGGGTCACGGTCAAAGTGATTCAGCGAGGGGATTGCCTAAAAATCCTGCTGGAGTCTAGACAAGCCCCCCCTCCGCAATCCTGTGTCCAAGGGATCCAAGACAGGATCAACTCGTTGAAACTGGCAGCTATTCAAACGGTTCTAGTCTATGGTCGAGAAGTTGGGATCGCTCTACCCACTTGGACCGAGAGCTTTGCAGCGGCAAGTAGCATTACGGTTGTTCCATCTGAATTGGGTCAGGGCATAGCAGTGCCATGCCCCAACGACGGACATCCAACACACCCAATTCCACCTAATCAGATTGAGCAGGCACCAGTTCCCTCCCTTGCTAAACCCTGGGGAGTTCTATGCGCCGCTCTCAGTGGCCTGTTAGTTCTAGGCATCACTGGCATTGGTACTTACAACACCTTCAGGCTCACAACCACCTTTACACCTATTCAAGATACCCCCATCCCTGACCTGCCCCTGAGATCCTTGCCAGCCTTCACGAATCAGCAGATCCCCAGGGCGGAGTTATCTAAGATCCTGCGTCTGATTCAGCAGCAGGCACAGGCCGTCAGAACTGAGGCTAGCCAACTCCAAGTAGCGGCAAATCTTAAAAATCCAGTCTTTGCAGTCCCAACCGCTCTACAAGGGAAAACTCTTTACCAGGCTAATCTACGCCGCCCTCAGAAAGTAATTGCCCTCACCTTTGATGATGGGCCGTGGCCTCATACGACCTTACAAGTCCTACAGATTCTCAAGCAACACCAGATTAAGGCCACTTTCTTCTGGGTCGGACAGTTGGTACAGGCTTACCCCGAGATTGCTCAACAGGTCGTACGGTCGGGCCATGCGGTGGGCAACCACACTTGGCATCATCACTATCATCGCGTCGATCGCGCCACGGCTGCTCAGGAACTAAATCGGACTGCTGACTCGATTTACCAGACCACTGGGGCGAAAACCAGTTTATTTCGGCCACCGGGCGGGTTTCTCGATAATGGGTTAGTAACCTACGCCAATCAGACCAAGCAATCAGTGCTGATGTGGTCAATCGATATTGGCGATACAAAATTCCATGCTTCTAGCCAGAGTTTAGCCAATCAGGTACTCAGCACCGCTCATCCAGGGGCTATCGTCTTGATGCATGATGGTGGCGGCAACCGTCAAACCACGGTTCAAGCTTTACCGACCCTGATTAAAGGTTTGAAACAACGGGGCTATCGATTTGTCACGATTCCCCAACTACTAGAGATGCAAGCTCAAGACGGGCTACCTACGGCTCCTCCGACTTGGTTGGCATTGCGATCGCCCAAGGAACTCTATCAAATTCAGGCGAAGCTGCGCCGAGAAGTGGATCAACGAGGGTTTACGACAGCAAAAGCAATTCTGACCGATACCCCTTCTCACCTGGCTCAAGTTCAGCAATATCAGCTCTACGGACAAGCTTTAAAAATCGTTGAAGCGCGGATTCGTATCGAGGAACAGGCACACCGCCAGTGGTATACCGGGGTCAAATTCGCCCAGCAAGCAGTCAAAAATCGGGATATACCGAAACAATCTGCTGCTCTTTGGCAGCAGTCCCTAGCGGATCTCCAGCAAATTCCAACCGATTCCTTTTGGAGGGAGCGGGCCGAGCAGAAGTTGAAGGAATACCAGCAAAACCTTGCCGTAGCCACCTATCAACTTGAAACCATTCAGTCTGGATTTTTACAGGAAATTGCTCAACGCAGTGATCTTTCTAGCAACACGCGAGCCACCATTTGTCAGTTGTCTGGGCAGTGCCGTCATCTGGGAGGTAATACCCCACCTAGAAGCCCTGCCAGCTTGATTAAGGTGCCGATCGCCGTAGCTCTGTTACACAAGGTTAAAACCCAAGGAATCAGCCTGGATACGCCCATCTATGTCCATCCCAGCAACTTCACTGAGGATGCCTCAGATATTCGGGTTGGCAAAACCTATCCTCTCCGTGCCCTCATGGCTCAAATGATTAGCCAGAGTAGCAATATTGCAACCAATCAATTGATTGATTACCTGGGGTTGAACTATATCAACCAAGTGTTGCAGGAATACGGCTATCGAACCACCCGTGTGAATTTTAAATTGGTCGGTGAAACCACCATGCCTGCGAATGCAGGCTATGCCGCCAACCGCCTCACCAGTCGTGAGCTAACCAGCTTAATGATGCAGATTTATGCCCGTAAACAGCCCGGTGATCAAGCCTTAATCCAAGCCCTTGCCCGTCAGAAAGACCATGCCCTAGGATTTGCAGCCCTCAAATCCTCGAATGCTCAGTGGCTGGGTGAGAAAACTGGACAAAATGCTTTGGCTTTAGGCACCACCTTACTCTTCAAGGTTGCAGGCGAAACCTATGGGCTGACTGTGATTGACCAGGGTAGCCAAAGTGAACTTAAGCTCCGTCGCTTTATTCGGGGAGTAGCAGACCACATTGCCCATCATCAGTCCCTGTAAGCTGCGGAGAACCCATGACTCAACTTGATATCGATATCCAGAGCTTGGCTCGGCAGGGCGATCCCCAAGCGATCGCCGATTTGATCAATCGCGCCTTGCAATCTAAGGGAATTCGTGCGCTGACCCATCGGCAGGGCAACGGTTTACAGGTGATGTTAGAAGCAGAAGCCCTACCGGATCAAACGGTTTGTACTCGCTACATTGCTCAGGGAATGCAACGGCTTCGAGTCCCCTCAATTCAGCAGGTGCGGGTTCATGGACGCTGCATCGGTCAAGAATGGCCTGCTTGGACACAAACCTTCCTGTTGCCAACTCAGACTCTAGACAAGCTTCCAGCCCAAGTTCCAACATCCCTAGGGCACCCGACTCCTAGCTCTGCTATCAGTACGGTTCCAACGCGGCAAAAGCCACCTCCGCCCCCGCCCTTACGCCTCAAATCTCCTCAACCGTTATCCAAGCCTAGCCCTCTCCCTTTGCTGGTAGCTGGGCTAATCGGGTTCGCCTCTGGCACAGGTCTGGGCTGGACGCTGAGAACCCACTCCCTACTCTCCGTCGCCTTCAATGGGTCGGCTTCTAGCATCCTGAAGCAACCCCAACCCACTCCCAGCAAATCCCCTCTAGCCATTGTCCTTCCTGCCGAGAGTCTGGATAGTTCATTGACTGTAAGCGCTGCTTCTAACTTGGGGATCTCTCAGGAATCTGTGACAAATCTTCTCTCACCTTTAATCACCTTCAAAGCCGTTGGGGACATCATTCCGGGCACTAATTTTCCCGATAATCGCTTGATTGACCCCGATCGCCAGCGGTTATTTAGAGCTGTTAAGGCTTACCTCCAAGGAGCCGATATTTTGTTTGGCAACTTTGAAAGTACGCTCACCAACTACCCCTACAGCGCCAAAGATATGAGCCGTAGGTTGGTATTTGCCTTTCGGACTCCCCCCAGCTATGCTCAACTCCTCAAAGAGACAGGCTTTGATGTGCTCAGCGTCGCCAATAACCACTCCATGGACTTTTTTCCCACGGGTTTTGCCGATACCCTCAAGCATATTCAGGGGGCCGGGATGCAATACACAGGCCAGAAGAACCAAATTCTTTATCTGGATGTGAAGGGGGTCGCGATCGCCTTTATTGGGTTTAGCCATCTGGATGTCCATAACTCCGTCAATGACCTAACGGCTGCAAAAGCGCTGGTAGCAAAAGCCAAACAAAAAGCGCAGATTGTAGTGATCTCAGTGCATGGAGGAGCGGAAGGAGAGGGGGCTGTCCATGTGAGAAATCAGCAGGAATTCTTTTATGGCGAGAACCGAGGGAATCTGGTTGCCTTTGCCCATACCTTAATTGACCAAGGTGCGGATCTGATTCTAGGGCACGGCCCTCATGTCCCTAGAGCCTTAGAACTATATCAAGGTAGATTAATTGCCTATTCTTTGGGTAACTTTTTAGGATACCGCACCCTATCCTCTGCGGGACTAACGGGACATTCTTTAATTTTGCAAGCGCGACTAAATACGGAAGGTAAGTTTGTCTCTGGGGAAATTATCCCCATTCTACTCAACGGTGACAGCGTGCCGTATTTTGATCCGCGCTATCGCAGTGTGGACGTGATCCGCAGACTCACGAAAACAGACTTTCCTCAAACTCCCCTAATCATTGGGAAGAAAGGACAAATCCTACCCTTGCCAAAACCAGCTCATGCCAGTAGCAAAACATCCCCCTAGCTCACCCTGTACTTGCGGTGAATGCACATCCCTGCAAGGCTTTCATGATTGCCTGGATTTTTGATCACACTTGCAGCTCATAGCTCTGAGACGATTTCCTATGGACAACAACTCCTTTGGCAGATATTGGGCGTGTATTAAAGGGCGTACCCTGTGGTATAACTACCTTGACTTACTGAATTCGCAAATAATTCTTCACAAAATCTGATATTCAGGTTATTGTCAATCTTGCAATTGTTTAAGCTGCATTTTGGTAATGGAGAAGTCTGTAACAGCGTGGAAACAGCGCTATCCTAGTGCTGGCAAAGCCACACCTAAACGGATATATCCAATTTGTCGTTTCCAAATGATTTAATATGAATCCTGAACTGCAACAGTCTGAATACTCTGAGCCTACCCCCGAAGCTCAAAAGGTCGAATTAAACGTCAACGTTGAAGGAGCCGGTACTTTGGCTAAGTTACCTCCCGCTAGTGAATCTTCAACCCAGTGGCGGCAAATTGGTGAGCGTATTTCTCTATTCTTGGCTGACCTGCCAGATTACTTATCGGAATTTTTTGGGGAATACAAGCGCCCCCTGATCACGCTTGGGCTCATCCTCGGAGGCGTGGTCTCTGTAAAGTTGACCTTGGCAATTCTGGATGCCATTAATGACATTCCTCTCCTAGCTCCTGTTTTTGAGCTAATTGGTATTGGCTATGGCACCTGGTTTATCTATCGCTACCTGCTACGCGCTTCTAATCGTCAAGAATTAGGAGACGACATCCAAGCTTTTAAAGAACAAATCCTGGGTAACAAACTTCCCAACGATTGAGCCTTGGCTGATTTCCATCCATCCTAATCCTGAAAGCCTTCTACTCAGCTTGTGTAGAAGGCTTTTTTATATCAATTTTTTATATCCATATAGTTGTGTGGGTTGCGGTCTAAAATGTAACGAAGAGGATTCAAGCCTTCTTTCCTCCGCCCCGATTCTTTTGGCTTAGGCCAGTAGTTAAGGATATGACAAAGCCCATTCAGATTCTTTTACAGACCACGATTCCCAGCACGGAAGACGATTGGAGCATTGAGCGTTTTTCACTCTTACGGGATTACCTCTCTTCTCTTCAAGATCAGGCAGGCAACCCCCTCTATCAGGTGACAGCCCGTAATCGGGAGTCCAAAGAGGATGACCCAGTTTTAAGCCAATTAGATCGATCGCAGTTTGACGAGCTATGGTTATTTGCGGTGGATATTGGGGATGGGATCACTCCCCAGGAATGTGCTGCTATCTCCGCGTTCCATCGTCAGGGCGGTGGCCTGATGCTCACCCGTGATCACCAAGACTTGGGATCATCAATTTGTAATCTTGAGGGCGTAGGTGCAGCCCATTTTTTCCACACTAAAAATCCTGATCCCGATCCCTCCCGGTGTTGCGTAGATGATATCTACACAACCGCGATCGCTTGGCCTAATTATCATTCAGGGCGCAATGGAGATTATCAAACCATTACATCTGTGGAACCGCTCCACGACCTCCTACGCAATCCTGATTCTCCGACGGGATACCTTGAATTCTTTCCTGCCCACCCCCATGAGGGTGCCGTTGGTGTGCCACTGGATGAACAACGGGCACGGGTGATTGCCACAGGTAAAAGTTTGGTCTCAGGGCGCTCGTTTAACTTGGCTGTAGCCTTTGAGAGCATTCAGGATGACCAGGGCAATCAGTTCGGACGGGCGATCGCGCAATCCACCTTCCATCATTTCTGTGACTACAACTGGAATGCAGCCATGGGTTGCCCAAGCTTTGTAGATGAACCACCGGGGGATGGAATGCAACAAGAGCCAAGGGCGCTCTCAGATATTCAAGCTTACGTCCGCAACCTAGCCCTATGGCTTGCCGGATCTGACATTGAGTAATTCATCAGCTTTACCGAGATCCTGATGCTCGGTTAGGGCTCTCTGGGCCGCCTGTAGGTCATAAGGAAAGGGCCGTCTGAGAGGACGGTAATCGCACTCATGGGCGGCTCCGTGGCGCAACACGGCATTGACTAGCACGCAGGGACTGCTACTCAGGTTAATGGCTCCGTGGGGAATCCGTGGAGGAATGGTGACGACTACAGGCTGATGTTCGCTCAAAGGAATGTATTGGTAGTGGCGATTGTGCAAGATCACTAAGACAAAGCTGCCTCGCACCACCAAGAGTTGATCAGTTTGAA
>JAYKHH010000322.1:0-6219 GCA_035285265.1 Leptolyngbyaceae cyanobacterium
TCGAGCCGCTCTCGATTCAATGGATGCGATTCAAGGTGATACCTTTGCTAAAACGGAGGGCTACCAAGTTTACGTGTTTGACCTCAATTATGATGCTGCCAATTGTGGTGGGTAGTTCAAGCTAGAGCAATCTCAGACATCCCCGAACCGAAGTAATCCAAAATCCAAAATCTAAAATCCAAAATTGAATGACTTCTTTTGCGCTAAAACTTCGGGATTCCGGCGATCGCCTGTTAGAACTCATCACCCAGTTTAGTCAAGCACGGGTCTTAGTCGTAGGAGATCTCACCCTAGATGAGTTTCTGACGGGGCCAGTAGAGCGGGTTTCCCGTGAGGCTCCGGTGCTGATTATTCGTCACGAAACGACGCAACAAGTCCCTGGTGGGGGAGCCAATGCCGTTTATAACCTGGCAAAGCTAGGGGCACAGGTGCAGGCCGTGGGACTGGTGGGTGCAGATACCCAAGGCCAAGCAATTCGCAGTATTTTTGAGCAAACTGGAATCAACACCCAGGGAATTTTGAGCGATCCCCATCGTCCCACCGTCACCAAAACTCGCATTTCTGCCCATGGGCGGCAATCAGTGACTCAGCAAATTGTGCGGATTGATCGCAAGTCTGATCATTCTCCAGATTTAGAGTTACAACTCCAACTAGCTGCCCATATCCAACAGCAATTAGCAACGGTAGATGCCGTTGTTTGCTCAGATTATGGGGATGGCACCCTCAGCCAGCCTGTAATTGCCGCCACCCTCGCTCACCCCCGCACCATTGTCGATACCCAAACCGATCTCAAACGCTATCAAGGTGCTACTATCTTTACCCCTAACCTTCCCGAAGCAGAGCAAGCGGTGGGCTATCCCCTCGCCAATACTCCAGGGTCAGTGGCTAATCCCCACGCCCTCAGTCAGGCAGGAAAAGACTTACTGGCCCTAACCCAAGCCCAACAAATCCTTATTACCCAAGGCGAAGCAGGCATGAGCCTATTTGGCTCTGATGGCGTAGAACACCACATCCCCGCCTTTAATCGCACGGCAGTTTTTGATGTCACCGGAGCAGGGGATACCGTTGTGGCAGCCCTCACCCTGGCTTTAGCGGTTGGCGCATCGTTCTGGGAGGCTGCGGTTCTAGGCAACTTGGCAGCCAGTATTGTGGTTCGAGCGTTTGGCACCACAACGACTAATCAAGGAGAAATGCAGGCAACGTTGCTAGCTCTCCTTGAAGAGTTGGGGTAGGTATTCCTTAATGCTGGGTGATTGGCACCTCTGCAAATTAGCCTATTTCAGTAGCTTGGTTTGATACAGTGATAAGAGAGCGTATTGAGGAAAAAATGCATGATAGAAACTGCAAACCTCGAACAAATCTTACTCGAAACTGTGCGATCTCTCCCTCAAGCCCAACAGGAAGAAGTTCTTGGCTTTGCGCGATCGCTCTCTACCAATAGTCCATCAACCTTACAACCAACCCCAAGCACTCCTCTCCCAACCCTGGCGCTTTCACTACAACAGATCGCCAAACTTGCTATAGCTGATCGCCATCAATTGCTTGCTCCCTATGTGCAGGCAATGGCAGAAGACTTTCAGACCAACCCTGAACTGACTGAATTTTCAGTACTGGATGCAGAAGATTGGGAGTATTAATCGTGGCCACTCCCAATCGAGGTGAAATCTGGCTCGTTGATCTCAATCCAACCAGAGGGCAGGAAATCCAGAAAACTCGTCCTGTTGTTGTCATCAGTTCAAATATTTATCAGCCGATCTCCCTCCGTATCATTATTCCTATTACAACTTGGCAGGAAAAAATTCATTACTCGTCCCTTCCTCGTGAAAATTGCGCCAACCCCCGAAAACGGACTAGATCGAGACTCGGCTGGTAATATTCTGCAAGTTCGGAGTGTCTCAATCGAACGCTTTATAGGTCAAATTGGGCAACTTGAAAATGAGCGGCTTCAAGAACTATTAGCGGGTCTAGTCATCTGCATTGAATACGAACCGGAAGCTTAAGCTGCTTTATGCAAGCCATCACAATTCATACTGCTATTCAACAGTATCCAAACCCCCTAAGCGTCTGTCACCATGGCAGCTAGGACAGCCTGTTGGCTTACATCTTTGTAAATGCTGGCTAGGTAATCCATGACAACGGGGGTAGTTGCTGAAGCAGTTGAGTTGCCAGTTCCTTCTAGCTTCAGCGGGATTGGACCTAAAACATCTAGGACAGTCTCACTACTGGGGGGTGGAACAATCACCACTAAGGAAGGCTCCAGTTGATCGGTGTACTGCCAAAATTGCTCCATTTTAAGGGGGGTTTGAGTGCGCTTTGCGGGTCGAGCCGACTCAATAGCCTCTGAGGGGGGTGTATCATTGGCGGCACTGCGGCGTTGACGGAGAGCGGTAATAATTTGCTCCTTGGTATGCCCCCGCAATTGAAATAAGACAAAGGGGTCTTCACTGAAGCGATCGCCCAGTAGATAATAAACTGCACCAATATGTTTACAGGGATTGGCTGGATCAGGACACGAACACTTACTGCGAATATCAAATTTAGTGAAGGGAAATAGGCTCAACCCATTGGCTGTAAAAACCTCTTCAATATTTTGGGGCATCTCACCCGCCAACAATTTAGCTGAGAAAATTGCCCGCTCAGCCATGGTTTCAATCACATAGCCCCATTGTTCATCACTAAAAGGCTCCAGTGAAAGGGAAACATTGTAAGGTTCTGGCGCGGTTCCCTGCACCTTGGCAAACACCTTGGAACCGCGAAATTCAATACTCAATACATTGCCTTGGCGGGCATAGTTGCGGGCCCGCTCTAAGCGTCTACGCCAACCAAAGGACTCTAAAACATCGACCCATCGTTGTGCCCACCATTCCCGACTGGGTTGGCTCGTGGCATGATCGTGGGGTTCAGAGATGGAAAAACTCATAATACCAATTATGTATAAATTGCGACTGGCAAGGCCCTGGTTTTATCTTCTATACTAAATCGGGGCTAAAACCATATAGCATTATCAAACGCTGAGTTGCCCCTTTTGTGAGCGGATCCCTCCTCGGTGTTCCTACTCAAAGATCCAATACGGACGGGTAATCAATCCAGGTTATCTAAGGGAGATAATGGAACTTAGAAACTTCTGCCAGCATTTAGTGTACAAGTCTTCGGAACAGCACCCACAGGTCAGAACGCAGACAGATCCCCTGCAGGTTTTGTTGATTGCCACTCATCCTGAGAATGCCACCTGGGTTCAAGAAATGCTCCAAGCAGATCAATCTCAGGAACTACAAATTGTTCATATCACCAGCCTAGCAGACGCCCAGCGGGATATGATTACTGGGTCAAGCTCACTGGTCTTCCTGAGCGTGCCATTTCTGGGTGCTCAAGAGTTAGAAGTCCTCGCTCAACTTCAGGGTCAGACGATTCACACTCCACTCATCGTCCTTAGCTTAGTGGATGATGAGGTTGCTTCAACGCAAGCCCTGCAACTAGGGGCACAGGACTATTTAGTGAAAGACGAGATTGATACTCGTTCACTGAAGCGAGCGGTACGGCAGGCGATCGCCCGTTCCCACAGGCAAACCGAACTCCAACAAACCCTAGAAGCCAATTACGCCAAGTTCCAGACCCTGTCCGGAGGGTCAGCTACTGACCATCAAACTCCGCACGACTTAGAACAAAGCGAAGTGCGGTTTTATTCCCTAGTCCGCCATGCTTCCGATGGGATTGTGCTCTTGAAAGCAGATGGCACGATTTTATACGAAAGCCCTGTTGTCGAGCGGCAGTTAGGATATCGGCCAGAAGATTTGATTGGCATCAACCATCTGGATCTGATTCATCCTGAGGATCGGGAAGCTTTCACCCAGGTACTTCAAACCAGCCTTCAGTCTCCTGGCATGACCTGGACAGCCCAATATCGCTGTAAGCATCGGGATGGATCGTGGCGGCATATCGAGGCGATCGGATGTAACCTTCTCAATGATCCCAGCGTCAATGGCATCGTTTTGAATAATCGGGATGTCACAGACCGCTACCACTATGAAGCAGAACTCCGGCAAGCCAGGGATGCGGCGGAAGCAGGTAATCGCGCCAAGAACGAGTTTCTATCCATTATGAGTCATGAGTTACGAACTCCCCTCAACGCCATTCTGGGTTTATCAACGCTGTTACGCCAACAAATTTTTAACTCCATTAGCCCTAAACAGCAAGAGTACTTGACTTGTATTCACAACAGTGGTGAACACCTTCTGATGTTAATCAATGACATTCTAGATATATCCAAGGTTGAGGCAGGGAAAGAGGAACTGCTCATCGCTCCTGTCCTGATCTCTGAACTCTGTGGGTATTGCCTATCTGTGGTTCAAGAACGTGCCTTTGCCAATGGGCTGAAGCTTGGCAGTTCTATTGATCCACAATTGCAAGTATGCTTTGCAGATGAGCGCCGCCTACAGCAAATGCTGATTAATTTACTTACGAATGCTGTCAAATTCACCCGCAAGGGCGAAGTCTCTTTGGTGGTGGCTCAGCAGGTGGATGGCATTACCTTTACCGTAACTGATACAGGCATTGGAATTGCGCCAGAGCATCTCCCGTTGATTTTTGAGCCCTTTCATCAGGTGGATAGCCAACTCAATCGTCATTTTGAGGGAACAGGATTAGGACTTGCATTAACTCGGCAATTGGCTCGTCTCCACGGTGGGGATGTTACAGTTCAGTCCACCTTAGGACAAGGGAGTCAATTCACGCTCTATTTGCCAGAAACGCTCTCCTTCCCAACCACCATGCAGGTTTCCACAGAGACCTTGATGGGGACTAGGCAAGATGCCTTAGTAACTTCTCCGCGTCCTGCTAATGGTCGAGCCCTCTTAATTGCAGAAGATGATTTAAGTCGCTTGCTGCTGCAAGACTATTTAAAAACGATGGGGTATCAATTGAAATCCTTCAACCTCAAGGGTGGTACGGATTTGCTGGAGGAAGTTCGCACCTTTGTGCCAGGTTTAATTCTGCTGGATATCCAATTCTCTGATCAGGCACTCGCCTTAGGCTGGATAGCACGATTGCGATCGCAAAGGAATCTTCAGGATCTTCCAGTGGTAGTCACCACAGCTATGACCATGATGGGCGATCGCGAGCGGTTCCTAGCTGCTGGAGCTACAGACTACTTGAGTAAGCCCCTTGATATTGCTCAACTTGAAGGCATTCTAGCTCGCTATCTATAGTCTACTGGCCTGTAAGTTACCAATGGCAATGAGACTTTTGAATCAGCCTCGTAGCTTGGATTAACGCACCAACCTCTAACTTGAAATCTAGATAACTTGCAATCTATCTGCGACGCGCATTTTGGTCATTATATTTTGGTCATTATTAAGGGAAAGTGCGAGCAGTTATACGAGGCAAGAAAGTAGCCTAGACTACTACTTACTAGAGCTGTATAGAGCAAGATCTCTGTCAATGCGTAAGCTCTACGGACTATGGATAATACTCTGGTTGCGAACTTTAATACTGTTTATCCAGTTCAAAAAGTCAGTGCAGCCGTAGTCAATATAAGTGGTCGCCAACGGATGTTATCCCAACGGATAGCCCTGTTCGCTTGTAAGCTGATCTGTAGCCAAACTGCGGATGAACGAGATCATCTGCGCGAGGAATTACAGAGCGCCATTGACCTAATGGAAACTTCTCACCAGGCGCTGATCGAGGGTGACCCCGATCTCAACTTACCTGGAAATCCCTCCCCTGCGGTTAGGGCTATCTATTTTGAAGCTCCTGTCCATTTAGATCAACTTCTCAGATCTTATATTGCTGCGGTCAGAGTGTTATTAACCTTGCCAGACACCGAATTGCTTCCCAGCAATAACTATTTTCACTTCATTACAGATTTAGCCTCCAACGATCTGTTGCCAGCGATAGATGCTGTGGTGAGGCAGTATCAGCAAGAAAGTGAAGCAGAGCAAAGGGAGATGGCTGAGCAACAGAGAAATCTTTACTATCAGAGCTGCGCGGCGGCGGCAGCAGCTCAAATTCAAGCCCAGAAACTAGAAGCAGCGATCGCTCAACTCCACGAAACCCAATCTCAGCTCATCCACGCAGAAAAGATGTTGAGTCTAGGCCAACTCGTGGCAGGGGTCGCTCACGAAATCAACAATCCCGTCAATTTTATCTACGGCAACCTCAGCCATGCCGCGTCTTACGTTCGAGATTTGCTCCAGATCGTTCAAACTTATCAAGAAGAATACC
>JAYKHH010000323.1:0-2986 GCA_035285265.1 Leptolyngbyaceae cyanobacterium
GAATTCCTCAGCCCACTTCAAGCAAATGCTCCACGACAAAATGATTGAGCATAAACAATACATCCGCCAATACGGCGAAGATATGCCTGAGATCCGCAATTGGAAATGGCCCTACGGAACCCCAACAGAACTTCCCACCGATGGGGCAAAAACGCAGATTCACACCACCCCCTCCCAAGCAGGAGCCGAAGGCGTGGCGCGATCGCGCACCTAGGCAATCCCCTCCCAAATGTACTGCTGTCGGGGTCTTCCCTTTCGGGGTCTACATTGATCACTCCTAAATCAGATCTAAATGTTTGTGGTGCGGGCAGGATGCCCGCACCACGTTTGGAAATCAAATCGGATTGCTATTAAACACGAGGTGCAACTTTCAGATCTCAGTCTCCCTTCCCAAGCTGGGGATTTCCCGCCTCTCCCTTCACTTCTTCAAGTTCCCCTCTTGGGAGGGGTTAGGGGTGGGTTAACGTGGGCGATCCCCAGCCTCAGACTGACTGGAATGACTTCGATCTCCCGGAAACCCACCCCTGCCCCTCCCAAGAGGGGAAAGAAACCGATCCATTCACAACTTTAGGATCAGGAAGGGAAGCTCTATTAGAAGCCGACACTAAAGAAGCGTAGGATGTGTTAGGCGTTAGCCGTAACGCATCCTGGGGATTTTAGTTTCACGCAAGTCCCTTACCATCATTATTCTCCATCCCAGACAACACCGATTTCACTCGTTTCTGGGCTAGAAATCGCCTTGGGATAAAGAAACCGGTAAACTCTTGTAAGGAAAAACAACCCTTTAGACCAACATTCCTGTGAATATCCTGCAAGTTTCCACTCGCCCTTTTCTGGATCAGCGACCCGGCACCTCTGGGTTACGCAAAGCAGTTTCCGTTTTTCAGCAACCCCATTACCTAGAAAACTTTATCCAGTCCACCTTTGATGCGGTGGAAGGACTTCAAGGAAAAACCCTGATCGTGGGCGGGGATGGTCGTTATTACAATCGTCAGGCGATTCAAATCATCCTCAAGATGGCGGCAGCCCACGGCATTCAGCAGGTGAAGGTGGGTCAGGGAGGCATTTTGTCTACGCCCGCCACCTCCTGTGTGATTCGCAAGTACGGCGCGGCAGGGGGTTTAATCCTGTCTGCTAGCCACAATCCGGGCGGTATTAACGGCGACTTTGGTGTGAAATTCAACATCAGCAATGGTGGCCCTGCCCCCGAAAAGGTGACCGAGGCTATTTATGCCCGCAGCAAGGCGATCGACAGCTATCAGATTTTGGAAGCTGCCGATATTGATCTCGATAAACTCGGTACCGTGCAACTCGGAAAGATGACCGTAGAGGTGATTGATTCCGTCACAGATTACCTGTCCTTGATGGAGTCCTTGTTTGATTTTGGGCGCATTCAGCAACTCCTGACCACGGGCAAGTTTCGCATGTGCGTGGATTCTATGCACGCTGTCACTGGCCCCTATGCCCATGCTATTTTTGAAACCCGATTGGGCGCACCCGCAGGTACCGTAATCAATGGAGTTCCCCTAGAGGATTTTGGCGGTGGACACCCAGACCCTAACTTGGTCTATGCCCATGATTTAGTCGAAATCCTATACGGAGACAATGCCCCGGATTTTGGTGCCGCCTCCGATGGGGATGGCGATCGCAATATGATTCTCGGTCGCAAATTCTTTGTCACCCCCAGTGATAGCCTTGCAATCCTGGCTGCCAATGCCAAGCTAGTCCCCGGTTACAGTGCTGGACTGGCAGGAATTGCCCGTTCCATGCCCACCAGTGCCGCCCCCGATCGTGTGGCCGCTGCAATGGGTATCGACTGTTATGAAACTCCTACGGGCTGGAAATTCTTTGGCAACCTCCTAGATGCAGGCAAAGCTACCCTCTGCGGTGAAGAAAGCTTCGGTACGGGATCCAACCATATCCGCGAAAAAGATGGCCTATGGGCGGTGCTGTTCTGGCTGAATATCCTAGCAGTACGGCAACAGCCTGTGGAGCAGATTGTCCAAGAACACTGGCAAACCTACGGACGCAATTACTATTCTCGCCATGACTATGAAGGGGTAGCGAGCGATCGCGCCAATACCCTGATCGCCAACCTGCGGGCCCAACAGTCTACCCTCAAAGGCAAGCAATTTGGCACCTACCAGGTAGAGTACAGCGATGACTTTAGCTATACCGATCCGGTAGATGGCAGCGTTAGCCAAAATCAAGGGATTCGGATTGGCTTTACCGATGGCTCTCGGATTATCTTCCGGCTCTCTGGCACCGGCACCTCTGGGGCAACCCTGCGGGTCTATATCGAAAGCTATGAACCCGATCCGGCCCAACAAAATCAAGACACCCAGAAAGCCCTAGGCAGCTTAATTCAAATTGCCGATGAAATTGCTCAGATTCGTACCTATACGGGCATGGACAAGCCAACGGTGATTACTTGATTCGGGGTCAGGTGCCGTGTGTCGGGTGCCAGGTGTCAGGTGCCAGGTGTCAGGTGTCAGAGACATTTAAACACTGATGCTTGGAAGATGTAAACAGCCTGCCCTCATCCCCCAACCCCTTCTCCCAAGTGTGGGAGAAGGGGAGCCAGTCCGATTCCCCTCTCCCAAGCTTGGGAGAGGGGCTAGGGGCTACCGTGTATACACAATTCCTCTCAGCCCCTCGAATTAACGTGAATTCGATAGCCCTATTTTGCGTGCGCGAAGCGCACGCAAAATAGGGCTTTTAGGAGGATTTCGCGGAGCGAAATCCTCCTAAAAGCCCTTTCGTTGAACTGACGTGAATTAGGGGGGCTTCCGGATCAAAGTCCCCCAGAATTGGGGGATTTAGGGGGCCAAAAGAACCTGAAACACAAAACAAAAGACTTATGTATACACGGTAGGGGCTAGGGGAGAGGGCCGCTTGGAAGTTGCACATCACGTTTTAAACAGTACATGCCATACCTGATGGGTATGGCACTTTTTATCTATGGTCGCTGGCGGCTTCTGAGATG
>JAYKHH010000324.1:0-3943 GCA_035285265.1 Leptolyngbyaceae cyanobacterium
CTTTCACTAAACAAGACCCCAGGCTACCTAGGTAGCCTGGGGTCTTGTTTAGTGAAAGGTTTTTAGAGAAGACTATACGTCGTAGTAGAGGCCGAACTCATAGGGATGGGGGCGAAGATTCATGGGAATTACTTCCTTGTCTAGCTTGTAGCTAATCCAAGTATTGATGAAGTCCTCCGTGAACACGCCACCTTCTAGAAGGAAGGCATGATCCGCTTCTAGTGCCTTTAAGGCATCCATTAAGGAACCAGGGGTAGAAGGAATCTTAGCCAATTCTTCTGGACTGAGTTCGTAAATATCTACATCCAAAGGCTCACCGGGATCGATCTGATTCTTGATCCCATCCAGGCCAGCGCAGAGCATGGCAGCAAAGGCCAGGTAGGGGTTTGAGGTGGCATCTGGACAGCGGAACTCTAAGCGCTTCGCCTTGGGATTGGTGCCACTGAGGGGAATCCGGATGGAAGCAGAACGGTTACCTTGAGAGTAAGCCAAGTTTACAGGGGCTTCAAAACCAGGAACCAAGCGCTTGTAAGAGTTGGTGCTGGGGTTAGTGAACGCCAGCAATGCAGGGGCGTGCTTCAACAAACCACCAATGTAATACAAGGCCATTTGACTTAAGCCTGCATATTTGTCTCCAGCAAACAGAGGTTGCCCATCCTTCCAGATCGACTGGTGGGTGTGCATTCCAGAGCCGTTATCGCCAAAGATGGGCTTGGGCATGAAGGTGACACTCTTGCCGTACTTCTTGGCGACATTCTTGATGCAGTACTTGTAGGTCATCAAGTAGTCCGCTGCCTTCAGCAAGGAAGCAAAGCGGAAGCCTAATTCGCATTGGCCACCGGTTGCTACTTCATGGTGATGCTTTTCAATGGGTACACCACACTTTGCCATGGTGAGCAGCATTTCAGTCCGCATGTCTTGGGACGTATCGGTAGGGGCAACGGGGAAGTAGCCTTCCTTGTAACGGGGCTTGTAACCTAAGTTAGGACTATCTTTGTCCCCTTCTTTGCCAGAGTTCCAGCGACCTTCTTCAGAGTCTACATAGTAGAAGCCTGTGTTTTGGGTCTGGTCAAAACGGACGCTATCAAAAATGAAAAACTCAGCTTCAGGCCCTACGAAAACCGTATCTCCAATTCCCGTAGAAATTAGGTAGTCAATGGCTTTCTGGGCAATGGTGCGGGGATCACGGCTGTAGGGTTGACCCGTACGAGGCTCAATGATGCTGCAAACAACGCTGAGGGTAGGCTCCTTCATAAAGGGATCCATCCAGGCACTGGTGGGGTCTAACACCATGGCCATATCTGATTCGTTAATTGCTTTCCAACCCCGAATACTAGAACCGTCGAAGGGTACGCCTGTGGTGAAGCTACTTTCGTCGATTTGATCTTGATATACCGTCAGGTGCTGCCAAATCCCTGGCATATCAATAAACTTCAGATCAATCATCTGAATGCCCTTTTCTTGAACGTAGCTCAAGAATTCTTGGGGGGTCTGAAACATGAATTTACTCCTTAAAATTTCTGGGCATGCTGAATGAGATAGGACACTGAGATAGCAATCTGATTGGGCTGGCTTTGTGTCCTGCGGACGTGAGCCGCACCACTCAGTTTGGTAAGAGGAGGACTCAGGTAAAAACTGCTATGCAACGGATAAGATCAACAGAAAAATTTGCAATTTTTGGTAGATCAGTGATTGAACCAGGCTGCAAATTCCTCATTCTTAACCGGAACTCCAACCGCAAATTGTATTTTTCAATACATTTTTAACTGATTCGCACAGCAGTCCCAGCACTTAACAGAAAGGCTTAAGCAATACAAAACTTAACGATTTTAGGGGTGATTCCCGTTCTCTCCCCTTCATCTGAGGGGGATCGTCCCGTGATAAACTGAACCCTGTGTTAGTGGTGAGACCTTGACTCCTTTCTTGGAGGCAAAATCAAGATTTAAGGAGCCCTGATCTCCTCACTGAAGCCATAGACGCGCAGACATAGCAATCATCTTTAGAATTATTTGGGAGAGTCATTTCATGCGGGACGCAGTGACAAGCCTGATCAAAAATTATGACGTTACAGGTCGGTATCTAGACCGAGATGCCCTTGATAGCCTGAAATCTTATTTTGGTACGGGTACAGCACGAATTCAGGCCGCAGCGGTCATCAATGCCAACGCTGCCGCCATCGTCAAGCAGGCTGGGTCACGGCTGTTTGAAGAATTACCAGAGTTAATTCGTCCGGGTGGCAATGCCTATACAACCCGTCGCTACGCGGCTTGCCTACGGGACATGGATTATTATCTACGTTACGCAAGCTATGCTTTGGTTGCTGGCAGTATGGACGTTTTAGACGAGCGGGTATTACAAGGATTGCGGGAAACCTACAATTCTCTGGGTGTGCCCATTGGCTCAACGGTTCAGGGCATTCAGATTATGAAGGCGATCGTTCAAGAGCAGGTAGCTGCTGCTGGAATTGACAATGCAGCTTTTGTGGCTCAGCCTTTTGACTACATGACCCGTGAATTGAGCGAAATAAATATTTAACGAGTCGTCGTAGGCGTAGATTTAAGGGCATGGCAATGCCATGCCCCTACCCAAGGTCGGTTTATTGACAATGAGATTTACGAGGGGTTTACCCAAGTTTCTGAACGCTATTTAGACAAAGCAACCCAGTCGAAAACTGGGTTGCTTTGTTTTTTGGAGAAAAACCAGAATGGTAAAGCTTAACGGCGACGAACTTTGCTAACCATTTTGCGAGAGAAGCGGAGGTTGAGGTCTTCGCTTTCGGCCCAGTCTTGGAAAATGCGCTGAAAGGCTTGACGGTCTGCGGTTTGTAACACCGCCGTTTGGTCTGCGGTTTCAATCACGTAGGGATAACCACTCCCAATGATCACCTCTCCGCGTACCCAATCCATGACCCGTTCTAGCCACCCTGCTTCGTACACCCACAGCGGTATCTCTAGGCGGGCAGGATAGCCCTCATTAGTCGTTTTCAAATACGTAAAGGCAATTTTATCGGTGTGGTCTTGATAGCTAGACTGAATGCCCGATCGCTGACAGAGAAATAGGGGGGTGCGATCGCCCCATTCCATAAATTTATTCAGCAACTGGGCATCGTGAATTGAAGTTGTTTCTGGTAAGTCACAGAGATGTTGCAACATCACCGTCAAATCCCGTGCGTAGGACGTATCGATGTAAGCGACGAGGGGAACTCGACAGGTTTCACTGGTATGCAACAGTTCCAACAGACAATTCACATAAAAGGCGCGGCTTTCTGGATCGAAGGCTTCAGCAAAGGTAGCAATTAAGGAGCCATCAAAGAAAACAAGACAACCCTCACTGTTGGCATGATCCTGCATGTAACGAATTAGCCGTTGAGTTTCCATTTCAAAACGGCGCATATTGACGCGGCGATCCACTGGCTCACTGCTGTTGCTCACCTGCAAATCCGCTGGGGTCATCACATCAACTTCAATATCTTTCTCGTAGTCGCCCGTCGGCAAGTGCAGATTTTCAAACCAACCCACTTGTACCAGCGCCACGGGAATGGATAGATCTTTGCTGGGAAAAATCTGCGAACCATCGACGGCAAACGTAGCAATCCCCATCAGGCGATCGCGCACCCAGGCTAGGCTTTGTTCTCGGCTTTGCCAAACCAACTTGGAAGGAATCACCCAATTTTCCGCCGTTCCCAAGGGTTCCAAAGGTAGTGCCCCTGGATGATCACTGGCGAGTGCCTCCCGGATCTCAGCATTGGATTGTTGAGCTGCCTCAGCCAAAGCAGTGCGATATTTCTGCAAGGCATGGACAGACACTTGGTCAAAGGTTTTGAAATCAGCTTGCTTGGCATGTAACAAAGCCACAATCTGAGAGGGTTTGATGGGCATGATATCAACCGATTACTTTGCCAACTCTAATTATGGTGGGACTGATGCACTTGTGTACCAGGGCT
>JAYKHH010000325.1:0-6134 GCA_035285265.1 Leptolyngbyaceae cyanobacterium
TATCTCACTTGGCTGCCGAAATAGCACAAATTCGAGAGGAGCAAAAGAGCTTACAGCAATCTGGTGAACCGACCAGGCTCGAAAGTTCCAAGCTTCGGGAGCGGTTGGAAGATTTAACCCAAAAAGTAAATGCCCAAACAGAGATGCTAGCCAAACAGACAGATGATTTTGCGTCTGCGAATAGTTTGGTGCTTAAGCTTCAAAAACCATCGAATCTAGATCCATCTCAGTCTTCTGAACAAGGATCTACCTTGGAAACAGTCTTAGGGCAGGTTCAAAAGGAGTTGATTGTAGTTTGGCCTTGGTTAAGCCCAGACAATTTTAATGATGCGTTGATTCAAAAGTTTCGAGAGCTGTTGGATCGTAAAGGTTCCATTGAAATGGGCTTAGGTCATTTAGGGGATGTGAATCAGGGCCGTGTTTCCAAATCTCTTGATCCCCAATGGACACAAGGCTCTGGAAGATCCAAATTTCTGTACCAGTCTCTCAGCTATTTAACTCAGCTCAAGCGAGATTATCCTAAGCAATTCAAATTTAAGGTGTTAGGAACGGATGAGAATTTTCTGATCTGCGATCGCACCTTCGCGATCTTAGGGGTTCACCATCTGACCACAACTAGCACAGTTTTTCCAACGCTAGAGGTGGGGTTGCGAACGACTGATCCCAACATTATTCAAGGCTTGGCGGCCCGCTTTAAGAATCCCGGCATTGATGCTCAGAATGCTGCCGCCTATTTTAATCGGGGAGCGACTCGTTCGGAGTTAGGCGATAAACAGGGGGCGATCGCGGATTACACGCAAGTTCTCCAGATTCGACCTCAAGATGATGTTGCTTATAACAATCGGGGGCTAATCTATTACGAACTAGGAGATAAGCTCAAAGCTTCAGTAGACTTGGATCAAGCGATTCAATTTAATCCCCAAAATGCAGTTGCCTATTGTAACCGGGGTATCCTCAGTGCTGATGTGGATGATAAGTTGGCCGCTATTGAAGATTACAGTCGAGCCATTCAGATTGACCCTAACTGTGCCAGCGCTTACTTTCATAGAGGGCTAGCGCGAACTCGTTTAGGCAATAAACAAGGAGCTGTCGCTGACTACACTGAGGTAATTCGCATTCATCCTCAGTCAGCCCTTGCCTACTTTTATCGGGGTCTTGCCTATACCAAACTGGGCCGTAAACAGGAAGCCATTGGGGATTTACAAACCTCTGCCCAACTATTTACTACTGAAGGGGATCAGGTAAATGCTCAAAAAGCTCTGAGTATGCTGAATAAACTACAGAAGGTTTCCGCGACAGTGAGTGTTATTCATCCTGTCCCGCGCCATGGGACTTGAGAAATTAGGTGTCAGGTGTCAGAGAAAATTTTGGATTTTGGATTTTGGATTTTGGATTTGGGCCTTCTGCTGGGGTAATCCCCCCCGTGCTTGCCCCGACCAGTGATGATGTCACGCAAGGAAGGATTTGGGATTGGGTAACTGGTCCCTTCGGTAGGGGTGCAGCATTCAGTAGCAAGATTTAATCGCTTCGCCAGAATGCTAGCCCGGATGCTACGCCCTCCCCAGGCTGGGGCGGAGAGGACAGATCTTACGGGTGCGATTTAGGGGGTATGAAGGTTAAAGCTTTTAGGACTTATCTGAGGTAGGGCGATCGCCCTGTTAGGATCTTCAATCAACCGGGTTATGCACCGTCGGTCAATCATTTGGGCTTATTTCTGCATTCCGAGGATTGCATGGTAATCCAGATGACTGGCTTGGGCAAAATCATAATAGGGAGTCTCGCAAATTCTCATCTAAATTTTTGAGCAATCTGATTTTTGGAGTACTCAAGTTACAAGGAAACTGTTTTATAAAGCACATTTAATGGCACGATTCCGCTTAATACTAGGAGTTTAGAGTCAGTAGTTTCAATGGATAACGTTAGAATAAGTACTTCAGGTGCGCGATAAATAATTTGGTGACTCCTATCTCAAATCTGGCATATTGGGTAGTATCTTGTATTCCCCATAGGCCATTCAACAAATGTGGTACAAGCGGTGCATTTGCAGACCTGAAGCCTTGTAGAGTGGCAATATCTTCTCCTTTGTCTTTTTGTTGTAGCCACCTAAAATCTTGGTAGTGATTTTCCATAAGTTTTGAATTTCTGCCGCTTGTTCGCTAATTATTCATCCTTAAAGATTATTGAAGCCCCCTGCTATGAAGAAGCCCTCCAGACACCTTCCTTCCCTTCAAGCTGTTCTTTATGGTGGAGCGATCGCTGCTACCGCTTCTCTTTCATTGCTAAGTCCCGGTTTGGTGCCCTCGGTGCAAGCAGCCCTGCGAGATAGTCCCAAAGCCATTGTGGATGAAGCTTGGCAGATTGTGAACCGTGAATACGTCGATGGCTCTTTTAATAAAGTGGATTGGCAAACGGTTCGACAAGGGCTGCTAGAAAAAAGCTACTCTTCCCGCGAACAAGCTTATGATGCCATTCGTTCTGCCTTAGAGAAACTTGCAGACCCGTATACCCGCTTCATGGATCCAAAGCAGTTTCAGGCTCTTAGCAATCAAACGGCTGGAGAGCTTTCAGGGATTGGGATTCGCCTAGAGTTGAACGAGAAGACCAAAGTTTTAACGGTGCTGGAACCGCTGGAAAATTCTCCTGCAATTAAGGCAGGGATTCAATCGGGCGATCGCATCCTAGCGATCAATGGCAGACCGACCCGAGGTATGAGCGTAGAAGCAGCTTCTAACTTAATCCGGGGAGAAGTGGGCAGTAAACTCACATTGCGAATTTCCCGTGACGGCAAAGATGACTTTGATCTGCCATTAACCCGTGCCCGCATTGAACTAGCCACAGTGCGTTATGCCCGCAAGCAAGAAGAAAATACTCAGATTGGTTATATTCGGCTGAATGAGTTTAGCTCCCATGCTGGCGAACAGATGCGTCGAGCCATTCGGGACTTAAATGCTCAAAAAGTGGATGCTTTTGTCTTAGACCTACGCGGTAACCCTGGGGGGCTATTACAAGCCAGTATTGAAATTTCCCGTATGTGGATGGAAACGGGTTCGATTGTTCGTACCGTAGATCGCCGAGGTAATAACGAGGAAATTAAGGCCAATCGTACCGCCCTGACGAAGCTCCCCTTAGTTGTTTTAGTCGATGGTAACTCTGCTAGCTCTAGTGAAATTGTCACAGGTGCCCTCAAGGACAATGGACGGGCCCAGGTGGTGGGGAGTCAGACTTTTGGTAAAGCCTTGGTGCAATCCGTTCATCCCCTATCTGATGGATCGGGGTTGGCGGTAACGATTGCCCACTACTACACACCTAAGGGAACGGATATTAGCCAAAAAGGCATTACACCCGACGTTAAGGTTGATTTGACGGAGGCTCAGCGGAAAAACCTCATTACTAACCCCAAGTTGTTAGGGACGAAGGATGATCCCCAGTATGTCAAGGCGATTAATCTTTTAAATACCACTCGATTGGCTAAGCCCACTCCAACTCAGCCCTCTCGTCAAGTTAGCCTTCCTCAAGTTCCTCAATAGAAGTCAAGAGATTGCTGAATCGAGAGATGAGGGCATGGCAGTGCCATGCCCCTACTGCTGAGATTTTGACGCCCCCATTTCTACCGTGATTCAGCAACCCCACATTTGAATTCGCTGCCAAACTTGATCGAGCAAATCCGGTTGATCGGCATCGAACCACTCGATTTCAGGATCCGCACGAAACCAGGTGCGTTGTCGCTTGGCAAATTGGCGAGTATGCACGACGATCAGCTCTTGGGCTGCTGCTAAGGAAACTTCCTCGGCTAGATACTGCTTGATTTCTCGATAACCCAAGGTTTCTAGCAAGGGTAGATCGGCACCGTATTGAGCAATCAGGGCTTTAACTTCATCGACTAAACCCAGGGCTAGCATTTGTTCAGTGCGGTGGGCAATTCGCTGGGTCAAAGCTTGGGCATCCGGGCAATCCAAGCCGATTTGTAAAATGGGATACCGAGGGGGATACTCTCCTTGTAGATCGGATATGGGCTGCCCAGTGGTATAGAAAACCTCCAATGCTCGAATGGTGCTGGTGGGATCGTGGGGGTGAATCCGCTGGGCAGCCTTGGGATCAACTTGCTGGAGTAGGGCGTAAAGATACGTTTGATCAAAGGATTGCAATTGCGATCTCAGCCCAGGTTGAGGTGACACCTGCGGAATCCTTAAGCCTCGCACAATTGAGCGAATATAGAGTCCTGTACCACCGACGAGGAGAGGAAGAGGGGGAGAGGGAGGAAGATTGGGACTAGGATGCCACTGTCCTTGGTGAATTTGGGTGATCAGGGCTTGGGCTTGTTGCTGGTACTCTGCGACGGTTAGGGTGACCTGGGGAGAGCAGATATCGATTAAGTAGTGGGGGATTTGCTGTTGTTCAGCGATCGTCGGCTTAGCGGTGCCAATGTCAAATTGCTGATAAACTTGCCGAGAATCCGCACTCAAAATAACCGTGTTGAGCCGTTGGGCAAGGGCGATCGCCAAGCCAGACTTACCTGTGGCAGTAGGGCCACAAATTACAATGAGACTAGGAACTATCAAACTGGGAATTAATACTGCTGAGAAAACAAGTGGCTCTTTAGGATTTTGTATGCTGTCCGTAGGCCAGTGCACAGATTTCCAGGACTTCTAGCCTGCTGATGCGAGGCTGAGGCGTTCAAAATGAACATCATCATACCCTTTCCTAAAGAGCCGAACAAGTAGAGCTTTGGAGCAACTTCCAGCTTTTTAATCTCACTCCGCACTTCCTCTAATGTTTTCCCATAAATCTGCGGTGATAAATCGGGAGAGATGACCAATATTTGTTGTTGCAATCACTACGTCTGGAGCCTCCAAGGTGACTGCCTGACCGATTAAAATCATGTCACTGTCAATCGTTTTATCCCCTGCTGTAGGTTGTCCTTTTTGCCGAGCTTGTGCCCAAAATGTTGCGGCTTGCCGCATGGCTGAAGTTGTAATGGGAAGATACTCTAGCAATTTTATCAATTCATCAAGTCGAGCTATACCTCGAACTTTATTAGCTCGTAATAACTCACGACGAACTTCATAGTCAGCAATTTCAGGCAAAATAACGCGACAACCTGAGGTGGCTAAAACTTGAAGCCATCTTGCACAGCCAAGACTTTGAGGTGAAAGCTTTGGGTTTGTGATTAAACCAACTGGCCCTGCATCTAGCAGTACAACTGCGCTCACCAAGTTATACCTTTTAGATCAACCGGAAAAAGCTGACGCTCAGACAAGCGGTCTTCATCTAAAGATCTAATTAGATACGCTCCGGTGTCTTGCTGCTCTTCAGGATCTTGTTCATCCATCCAGGACTGAAGCAAATCAATTAGCTCTGATTGCTTACCCCTAGTTAAGATGCACTGGGTTAAGAGTTGCAAGGTATATACCTCAATAGCAAGACCTTGCTGTTGAGCTTCCTGCGCTAAATACATCTCTAGCTCTGGTGGCAAGCTAAGAATTAGGGTCATCGGAGGTTTCCACTTAATGAAATCTATTGTAGCTTGCCAGAAATCCCTGAGAAGTTAGCCATCTCCTGATTTATCTACCTTTAATCTCTTTTGCCCAATCAGACGCAGCTATTCATCCCTGCCGTGAATGGCGTTTCAGATCGCCTTAAAATCGCTTGTAACCCTTTTGTGCTATAATTTTGATAGAATTTGGTGTTCTGAGCCCATCTTGGGTTTCAGAGCGATTATTGGAGCGCTTCCTTCATGACAACTAATTATGGTGCCGATCAAATTCAAGTTTTAGAAGGACTTGAACCCGTCCGTAAACGTCCGGGCATGTATATCGGCAGTACGGGGCCGCGAGGACTCCATCATCTAGTGTATGAGGTTGTAGATAATTCTGTCGATGAAGCGCTGGCGGGCTACTGTAAGCATATTCAAATTAGCCTCAATGCCGATGGCTCTGTCACAGTCACGGATGATGGTCGCGGCATTCCGACCGACATTCATCCCCGCACTGGCAAATCTGCTTTGGAAACTGTGATGACTGTCCTCCACGCCGGAGGTAAATTTGGCGGGGGTGGCTATAAGGTATCTGGAGGGTTGCATGGCGTTGGGATTTCCGTAGTCAATGCCCTATCTGAGTTGGTTGAAGCCACTGTAT
>JAYKHH010000326.1:0-3601 GCA_035285265.1 Leptolyngbyaceae cyanobacterium
TCCAGATATTACTCATTTTGTCGCTATGCTGCTGCGGGATTTGGCTGATATCACGTCCGCAGACAATATTCAACAAGCAAGACACAAGCTAGAAAAAGAAAGATTTGATTTGGTAATTTTAGACCTAGGGCTACCTGACGGTTCCGGGTTGGAATTATTACCTTCCCTTCACTATCAAACCGTTCCAATTCCTGTAGTTATTTTTTCGGCACAGGAGATGAATGTGGAGGCGATTCACAACGTTGCGGCTAGTCTGGTAAAATCTCGTACCTCCAATCAAAATCTTTTAGATACCATTAAGGCTCTCATCAGTCCCACAGATTCCTCTGAATCCCTACCGGGTGCTACAACTCTCTCAAATTCGCCTAATTCCTAAAAATCGAATAGCCTTATTTTAAGGACTCTCCACTCACTCTCTCCTAACCAGTAGTAGCCTGAATGACTCCTCCCCTGACTCGTATTTTATTCGTAGAAGATGATTCTGATATTCAGTCAATCGCCCGATTGGCCCTAGAGATGGTGGGTGGTTTTAAGGTGGAAATTTGTAGTTCTGGCACTGAAGCCCTTCAGGCGGCTCCCACTTTTGCACCGGATTTGATTTTGCTGGATGTCATGATGCCCGGTATGGATGGGTTAAGTACGCTCAAGGCGTTGCGTCAAATGCCGGAAGCGATCGCGACTCCGGTGGTGTTTATGACTGCTAAAGTCCAGACCCATGAAGTGACCCACTATAAAGCATTAGGGGCCTTAGATGTCATTTCCAAGCCCTTCGATCCCATGACCCTGGCGACTACCATTCAAGGGATTTGGACAAAACATCATGGCTAATTCCCTCAAAGCTGCACAAGAGCAGTTAATCGTGTTGCGTAAAGCTTATGCCCAGCAAATTCCTAGCAGGGTTGCCCAAATGAAGGAAGTTTGGAAGGATCTGCTGGAAAGTTGGGATCAAGAGAATCTCGACACGCTGCATCGCATGACTCATACCTTAGCAGGATCGGGAGCAACCTTTGGATTTGAAGTGTTGAGCGATACAGCTAACACCCTGGAGTTATTTCTCCGTGCCATTATTAGCAATGGTTATCCCCCCACGGTTGAGCAGCAAACGCAAATTAATGCTTTGTTAGACAGCTTACAAGAAGCATCTGGTGACTTACACCCCTCTGCCTATGTCTATCAATTAGTAGAGCAAACCTTTGTTAAGCATCCCCTAATTAGCACCATGGATGAGCGGTTGATTCTTCTAGTGGACGAAGATGTTTTTCAAGCGCAAACCTTGGCGTTACAAATTAGTTACTTTGGTTATACCGTTGAAATCTTGCAGCATTGGACTGAGATCCAAGCTGCGGTGCTTCGGAAACCCCCTTCAGCCATTATTATGGACATCGTCTTTGCCGACGGTAATCTGGCAGGTACGGAGATGATCACGACGATTCAACGCCTCCGCGATCGCCCGATCCCCATCCTGTTTATGTCTGAGCGGGACGACTTAGGGGCACGCCTCCAAGCAGCACGAGCCGGAGGGGAAGCCTATTTGATTAAACCCATTGATGTCGGTTACCTAGTTGATAAATTAGACCGACTCACGACCCATCAACCGGCTGAACCGTACCGGATTTTGATTGTTGAGGATGATTCTGCCCTAGCTGCTTACTATGCTTTAATCTTGCAACGGGTAGGCATGATAGCGGTGGTGGTTAGTGATCCCTTACAAATTATGCAACCCTTGAGCGAGTTCAAGCCTGACTTAATCTTGATGGATGTGTATATGCCCGGTTGCAATGGTCTGGAATTGGCAGCCGTGATTCGCCAACAGGAAGCCTACGTAGGCATTCCGATTATGTTTCTTTCTATGGAAACTAATTTGGATAAGCAGATGGTGGCGATGAGTTTGGGGGGGGATGATTTTTTAACCAAGCCTATTCAACCGGATCATTTGCTCTCTGCTGTAACCACTCGTGTGCAGCGATCGCGAATCCTGCATTCTTTTATGGTACGGGATAGCCTAACGGGGCTATTTAATCACACGAAGACGAAGGAGCAGTTGACGGTGGAAGTTCGACGTGCCCAACGGCAAAATACAAATTTGGCTTTTGCGATGCTGGACATTGACCACTTCAAATCGATCAATGATAACTATGGGCACCTGACGGGCGATCGCGTGATCAAAAACTTGGCTCGTCTTCTCCAACAGCGTTTACGCAAAACTGATTTTATCGGACGATTTGGTGGTGAGGAATTTGCTGTCATTCTCACGGACACGGATGGGCCTACTGCACTCAAAGTGTTAGATGGAATTCGTCAAGGCTTTGAGCAGGTTCGGCACCAATACGAAGGTGTAGAGTTCTCAGTTACGTTTAGTTGTGGAATTGCCAC
Source organism: Leptolyngbyaceae cyanobacterium (assembly GCA_035285265.1). Lineage (GTDB taxonomy): Bacteria > Cyanobacteriota > Cyanobacteriia > JARCMD01 > JARCMD01 > JAYKHH01. Next base: position 2,374 of record JAYKHH010000326.1, read on the forward strand.
TTTCCCGACCTACCTGGAAGCTATCAAACTCAACGATGCGGCGGATAAGGCTCTCTATACGGCTAAACATGCGGGGCGCAATCAGGTGGTGTTGGCGAGGGAGTGTTGTTAGATTTTAGATTTTGGATACTTCGACGGAGTTGACCCTGAGCGCAGTCGAAGGGCTCAGTACAGGTTTTGGATTTTGGATTGGCAAGATCGGAGATGTTGGACTCGTAGGGGCATAGCATCTGGTCGAGGCTCTCAACGCCCCTGCCAGAATACTGATGCAGATGCTAGGGGCTGCCCAGATAATGACCACTAACAGGTTCAGGTTCTTCACGCTTCATCATTGGCTTCAGCATTACAGCGAAAACTGCCCAACTGCGATCGCTGTCCAGATCGTCCAAATGTCCATTAACAGCAAAAAGAATGTGAGCAGGAGTAGAGTCAAGTACATCCAGGGTTGGGAGAGAGGACGAACATCCTGGGTGTCAATGCCTGTCTTTAGAGTCACTTGCTGCACTAATCTGGCAAAGCCTGACACGCGCATTGGCAATAGGTAAGCTTGGTTTGTATGGCTGAGAAAATAGTAAACTATCCCGCCTTGTCCTGTGCTGCGAGGTTTGAGGGCTTGGATGTCTGCCCAAGGTAGCGACCAACCTTTGCGGAAGAAGCGAGGTACCCACCCTGGGTAGGTTACCTGGATTCCGTTGGTGTCTAGAACCACCCGCTCAGTTAGAGCAGCGTAGAGGACTAAAAAACCTAAAGCTAGTCCTCCTGCTAAGCCTGATGCAGGTATGGGGGTAGCTGTGATTGTGGCTAGAAAGGGCAGAGGTGCTGTTAGGGCTACATACAAGCTAAGTAGAGTTATGCGGATCAAAGGAGAAATGCGGAAGATAGCAATTTCTGCGAGTTCAGGGGATGGGGTGGTTGGCTCAGAAGACACAATGATTCAGTTATTGAAGATCACGAACAAGGAGGGTAACCACGGGGGAATTCCTCCTACAATCTTAATCACAGATTCAATCAGACGGGGGGCAGAGAACATTTTTTGATTCACACGATTCCAGTACTTCCTCTTATCTGCGTCCTATTGACAACTCACTGTGTGATCGGAGGCGTGGCGGCGATCGTGGCCCAACGGAAAGGCTTTCCGTTGAGGCAATGGATTATCCTAGGGCAAATTGGTGGAACAGTGGCTTTGATTGCAGCTTTGTGGAAAAAGAAATTATGAGTAAAACAGTAA
>JAYKHH010000327.1:0-4112 GCA_035285265.1 Leptolyngbyaceae cyanobacterium
GAGCAGCAGTCAGTCCTTGATACGCTGCTTGAGTTGTCTCAGCAACTAATTTGTCAATCATCTGGGTAGGTAGCTGATTCAGTCCGGTCACCTGTTGTAAACCTTGGTAAATTGGCAGAGCGCACAGTGCAGATTCAACCTGATGGCGGAGGAGTGCTTCTAGATCCGGTTGAATTTGCGGTAAGACTTCATAGACTAGGGCTTTTACCACCAAGGCTGCCAACTCCTCTAGTTCATTAATTTGATTGATATCAGTAGGAGCAGCGTGAAACAACCGATCGACAATATCTCCCCGTTGAACTGTATCCTGAAGCTGGTTCAATACTCGAATCACAATCACCTCACTGAGTTCTTCGGCGAAGTGAGCTGCGACTCCTTGACTGACCTGAACTCGCACTCGTTCCAAATTGATCAGGTCTGCTTGATTGAGGCGAATCGTTACAGGAATGACCCGTAGCCAGCGCCAGAAGGGTATGAGCAAGAAGAGGTCATACCAACGCCACAACATAGCATCCAGCCAACTAACTCCGACATGGCGGCGGCTAATGTAGTAAGTTCGGGCCAAAAACTCCAGAGCAAACAGCAGGACAAACGGAAGATCGATCAGCCAGAAATAGTCCACAAAGTCATTATTCTCGCCAATGGGTCGATAGTAGTTTGTTTCGATCAAAGGACGAATCTGATCATTAAAAAATTGAGTTTGGCGAGACCATCCGTTTTGGGATAGATAATCGACGCTCCAAAAGGTGGCAAAGGCTTCTTGAGAAGATTCAGTCCCGATCTGCTCTCGCATCAGGTTTTTGATTTTTGCCAGGGTGCCAGATTTATTGGCGATTTGAAACGGATCTTCTTCAATCATGCGCCGACTTAGCAGACGGAGTCGCCTCAGCAATCTTGCGGCGGTCGGGGACTGTAACCCCGTCGCTGCCACTTGCTCTTCTAACTGGTCAACGGTGGCTAGATACCGTTGGGTATCCCGGTGAGGTTCAATTGCCTTGACTGGATCATAGAGTCGAGTCAGCGCTGGAACTTCATGCAGATAGAAGTTACGCCAGGGAATATAGGAGAGGTCAAAGAACACCAGTCCTAGATTGGCGGAGGCAATGAGAGCCATAGAACGCTCAAACCAAAGGTTGCGTCGCCCCCGACGGAAAGGAGTCTTCTTGATTTGCTGACGTTGGATCATCTTCCGACCTCGACTGTTGTGATGTTAGGCAAGGACATTAGTAGCCCTCAATAAATCGGATCAGATAGATCGCCAACCATCCTAAGAGCGCATAGATAAGCATTGCCACTAAGACATTGACATCGAAGATGTTCGCGCCACCGCCAAATACAGGGCTAATAAATAAGGTAGAAAAGGGTGCAATGAAGGGGGCAGAGAGATTGTAGATAAACTGGGCGAAGGCATTGTCTGGATTTGCGCCGAACACCCGCAGCAGAAACCGTAAGCCCAGAAGGATTTCTAACCAGCCCACCAGCAAGTAAACACTATTCTGAATCCAGACGAGGGCTGTGTTGCGTCTGGCAGTTTCTAGCCGTTGCCCTTCCTGCTGAAGTCGTAGCAGTTCCTGTTGATGCTGGAGTTCTTGCTGACGTTCCAAATCGTCAAGCTCATGGGGATCTGGATACATGGATCGTCCTCCCATTAATTCTAAAACTGGACAGTTGCCTCGTAGACGCTGCTGGAACCCTAGCTTCAGCGACACCGCCTCTTGCTCTGTCAACTGTTGAGGGGTTCTTCCCTTAGGGACTTGTGCGAAAATAAAATCCCCAGGATACGTTACGGCTAACGCCTCACACATCCTACGTCGGGTACATTATTGAATTGCAAATCCCTTAGGCTCTGTAGCCTACTATAGACAGTTCCGATCGACTGAGAAACTGCCCTAGGACATGGGGTTTCAGTTTGCCTTTGGCATAATTCATGATTCTGGGGTCAAGATTCTTGTTTATAGCTCTCAGGCACCCCGATCGCTGAAATTCCTGCGATCGCCTTCAAATTTTGGCAGCGTACTAACTCCGTAAAGTTTAAGCTAGGGCGACCCTCAATTTTGGCAACGGCTTCAATGGCTGAAAATAGGCTCCGGGCTGCTTCAGAGGGAGTGTAGCCTCGACGTTCTGCAACGCGCAGAGCGGTTTCATCGGCCTCTAACTCTAGACGAGAGCTGCGACTGCTGCGCCAAATTTGAGTGACTGCGATCGCCGTCAACCCCCCAGCCATCAGGATACCCATCGCGTCTTGTTGTACCAATTCCACCACGGTTCCAACCAAACCAGCCACACTCAGACCCTTATAGAGGTCAGGCTTAAACCATCTCACCGATCCCTGCCAACTTACGGTGCGTAGGATGGTTAAATCTCTTTGAGGTTTATTTAACTGGCTCCAGAGGTCAAAATTAATCGAAATCAGCCGTTCTCGTGTCCAGGGTAAGGGCAGATCACCCTCAATCACCTTAGACTGCTCTGGTTTGCTAACCAATTTAGACATCATCCGACCCGAAGCAGGCATCAGGTCTAACAGGCGACGGATTTCGGGTTCAGGGTTCATTGGAGGGCGATCGCAAAGATAGGAGAGAAGACGAATGAGCAGAAGCGGTGTAGAGACATTGTAAACAATACGTTGTAAACAATGCGTCTAGGGGAATATTACCGGACTTCTGGACTGCATTCACATTTTGTATGGTTACGGCTAACGCCTAACATATCCTACGTCGGGCACATTATTTAATTGCAAATCCCTTGCCTAGCCCAGAAGTGTGTAGCAGCTAAAGCCTGCCACTCAAATGGGTAGTTGGGACTAGCGTGGTGAGCGATCTCGGACTGAACGGTTGCCATTAGTCGATGGGGTTGGCGGCACAAACTTGCCATCTTGCCAGGTACCTGATAACTGCGTACCATCCGCAAAAATGAACACTCCTCTACCATGGTTGACCCCATTGCGGAATTCGCCCTCATAGCGGTTCCCACTAGGAAATTCACACCATCCTCTGCCATTTAATAGTTGGTTGACAAATGATCCTTCACAGCGGGTGCCGTTCGCATAGGTTAAAATGCCACGACCATCTCGGATGCCAGCGCGAAAGTCTCCACTATATTCACTGCCATCGGCGAAAACACAACGTCCTGAACCCACCAGTGTTTGGTTGAGAAAAAAACCACTACAGCGACTCCCGTCTGCATATATCAAGGTACCCCTGCCTTGGATCTGACTGTTTGTAAATTCTCCTTCGTAGCGACTGCCATCTGGAAAGTCACATTGCCCTGCCCCTGACAAATGTTGATTCATGAATAAGCCCTGACATCGTGTACCATCCCGATAGGTAAACACGCCTGGTCCATACCGCTTCCCCTTCAAAAATTGCCCTTTAAACCGATTACCACTGGAAAAAACACAAACTCCAGGCCCATTTAGTAGTTGATCTTGCATGTCTCCTTCACATCGACTACTATCCGGTGTATTTGGTGACCGCGCCTCACCTGGCAGCGGGGGAACCAAGTTGATCAATAAACTACTAAGAACAATCAGTGCTGCCTGAGCCTTATTCCCAATCCTGTGTTGATAAACCATTAATCCTGTGAGCAACCTATAGAAAAAAACGACGTCATTGCCCTAGTAGTTTACCCAAGGAACTTGGCTGGGTTATCTCTAGCCAGAAGAACCAATTTTCGGGGTTTTGAAGGGTTCTTAACCCTTCAAAATCTGCTTAGCAGACTACTAGAGGCGATCCCTTAAACTCAGGACTACTCTAGCAGGGATGTGCCTGCTGATCTTGTCACCCTCTTTGGTCATTCTGGAAGAAGACAACCCGAAACCCTCTCCAAACAAGGATCGGCTTCTAAAGGCTTCGATTCAGAAATCATGGCTCAAAGGCTAGCCAGAAGCGAGTCATCTATTTTACTCTGTCCATATTGACACAAGAGTGGTAATCCATACCTATCCAGTTTCCATCCGGTTTGTTCATGCTGTTATTCCTGTTACCTGCTATCGCTGTGGCACCTATCGCTCCACAGATTTCTCAACCATCACCCTACCCCTTGGTGCAATCCTCAGTATCCGAGAGGGGGTTGCTATCTCAGAAGCAGCAACCCTCTCCTAAACCAGTGAGATT
>JAYKHH010000328.1:0-2558 GCA_035285265.1 Leptolyngbyaceae cyanobacterium
CTGTGCGCTCTGCCAATTTACCAAGGTTTACAACAGGTGACCGGACTGAATCAGCTACCTACCCAGATGATTGACAAATTAGTTGCTGAGACAACTCAAGCAGCGTATCAAGGACTGACTGCTGCTCTAGAAGATCCCATTGGAGCGCAATTGATGGGCCGTTTGATGCAACATTTGGCGATCGCAATTGAGGCGCAGATCCGAGATCCCCAAAATATTCAAAGAGTTCAGTATTTGCTATCCGAACAGCTAGAGGAACTGAAAATCAGCTATGTGAGGCGTTCAGGGCAAGAAAATCTGGAAGATGTTTTAGAACTAACCAGACGCACGAAGGCGGCTGAGGCATTCTCTAAAAGTGCTATCCAAAAATAATTCATAGGGATTTCAACTGCGTCTATTTGCTAACCATCAACGTTTCTAAGGCGACTTGTAGCGCTTGGGTTAAGTCTGTTACAGCTTGCCTTGCGGCTCGATGATTGGCATCATAGGCAGACCAGCGATCGCTCACAGAAATCGGCTCCCCAATTTTGATCAGGGCCTGCCGCCAGCCTAACCGAGGTCTGCGGGGTAGATCCCGATCCTTAATTCGAGCGATCAAGTCAAATAGCAGTAAGGCAATTTCCGTAAACCGTTCAATGGTCGGTTTTTCTTGAATGTAGGTACCTGTAACTGCCACAAAACTTTCTACGAGGCGCATGTGCCGCACCCGGAGGTCGGCTTCCTCTGCCACCCAGTCTGCTAAACCTTGTTGTAGGGGCGATACCGTATGTCGATCGATGAGGTCATCTCGATACATGTAAGTCCAGCTTGCTTCCTCCAATCGCCGACACCGCTCAATCACCGTTCCTTCATGGGGAAGACCAAAATATTGCTCGGCTACTTGCAACGCCGTATTCATTAAGGTATCTAGTCGAACCATCAGTTCTTGAGGAGAACTATTGAAATCAGGGGCGATTGGTTCTGGTAAAGGTTGATGATAAAAGCGACGGTAAAACGCTTCCATGTGAGAGAGAAGGGCTTCGCTCAAACGCAAAAGACGGGTGTAAAACCGATCCCTGGAGTCTGGGATCGCGGAGTTTGGGATTGCTTCCGCCCCAATCTGCTGCACGGGTAAACCACTATCCGCTTCCAGTTGACTCAACAGCCAGTCTAATTTGGCCCAAGGCGGATTAAGGTAGCGATATTGAATGCTGATCGGTACAATGACCACCGTTTCAGCCCGATTGGCTTTGAGTAAGTCTTCAACGCACCAAAAACCCAACTGAGCTAATCCTGGCTCCAAGGGACTCACGATGTCACTGAGCCCATTGGTCGCCCCCTCTGGAGCCACGGCCATCGGGAACTGACCCTGAACTAGGAGCGATCGCGCCATCTTCATTCCCTTGCGATCCAACCGTTTACCGCGATGGATGGGGGTGCCACCGAGGCGCGAAAATAACCAACCGAGCCAGTCTCCGGCCCATAGGGTCATGCCCCGGTCATAAATAAAATGACTATGGATGGGGAATTGTAAGCGTATACCCTGCTGGCGGGCAGTTTGGGGCACAGCCCTAGACAGCAGATGCAACATACACAGGGGATCATTCACCTCAGGATGGCGAAATGCCAAAATTAAGCGAATGTTGCCCGCTTGGAACTGCTCATAGAGATCAACCAAAACCTCTGCATTCTCAGTTTCAACTTGGGAAATACCCGCAGGCAGCCACGGTCGAGTCCGAAATCGCAACAAAATTGGCAGTGACCATTGGGCAACCTGGAGCACCCAAGGGTTAAATCGGGGAGGAATGAACTCTAATCGAGGCTTGGCATAGCGCATTAGTATCGTGATTCCAGGATTTGCATCAATTAACAGGACTTACGCAGTTGGGGATCGTAGACTGCACGGATTTGCTGGGCTGTATCGAGCAGGGCTGCTTCTAGGCGCATTGCACCATGCCCTTCATGGCTCCAAAATCTTGATCAGAATCCGAACTAGGCTTTCTAGATCATCGGGAACTCGGTAGAGGGTAAGTCCCTGCTGAATTTGCTTTTGTTCTCGGTGCAGAATGCCAAATTGCCAGATATCACCTGTAGAAACCGCTCCTTGCAGGGTTGGCTGTTGGTTATCTGTCCATTTGTCGAGGGCAATTAGCTCAACCGCAAGTTGCGTGAACCCTTTCGCTAAGTCTGCATTTTTTGCCTCTATCACCAGAAGCTTCCCTACGGAATAAAGGTAGTAGTCAAGGGAGCCTTTGAGTTGCTCCGTAACAGTGAGGGGATATTCAATTCGGAGTTGGGCATGGGTGTAATGCACTACATCTAGTAGTAGGGGAGCGATCAATAGTTCGCGTCGGGCAGCTTCGCTAGTGAGGCTAATGTAGGGAAGACTTTCTTGAATGCGAGTTTTGAGATTATCGAGCCGATCCAGGTCTGCGGTGGATTGAGGGAGGGAAAGGAGCGATCGCTGTAAGGTATAGCCAAATTCTGCCAGAATATCCTCTGGCTCATAGACCATCTCGAAGTATTGTCTGAAGGTATAAGACTGTCCGGGTTGGAGAATGGCAGATCTGGTCATGGGG
>JAYKHH010000329.1:0-4048 GCA_035285265.1 Leptolyngbyaceae cyanobacterium
GTCTGTTGAAGTTGTTGGAGAGAGAGCCCTCTTACATCTTGCTGGAGGAAGTAAATGCGCTTGGGGTTGGTGACCTCTGCGGCTTGGGCGATCGCCTTTTCATCTCGTTCTCCCGCATCTACCATAATCTTGACCCAGAGCCAAGTCCGAAACTGTCCAATTAAGGTGGCAATAATCCGCAGGGCTGGCTCATTGCGATTGATCAAATCCGTCACTAATTCCAAGGCCAGGGCAACATCCCCTTGGCGAATGGCACTGGCAAGCTGCAAGCTGTTTTGAGTACTAGCAGTGACCAAGGTTGTCACGGCATCTACATCGATGGAGGTTTTAAGATCGCCCTGGTAGAGCCGGAGTTTTTCTAGCTCACTGTAGAGTTGTCGGGTGTCGTTGCCCACGGATTGGGCGAGAAGTTCTGCACTGGCGTGGGTGAGCTTCACACCAATTTCTTGGGCCACCTGCCGGACTCGTTGGATCAGTTGGTCGGTTTTCCAGGGAGGAATGGGGGAAAACTCGCGGATTTCGGCGTACTTTTGCAGAAGTTTGGTTGATTTCAGCCGACCATCGGGCTTGGTTCGACTGGTCATCAGCAGAACAGTAGCCTCTGGCAGCACGGGTAGGGTACGATCCAATTCACTGAGCAATTCTTCCGAACAGTGTTGACCGAGGGAAGTATCCACCAGCCAAACCAAACGACTCCCCGCACCAAAGGGTGGTGTCATGGCTTGATTTAATCCTTGGATCACGGCGTTCGCTTGATCCGGTAGGATCTTATCGTAGTTAAAACTCATCCATTGGGGATCTAATACCCGTTGTCGAAGGGTCGCGATCGCCTGAGCGCAGGCAAAGTCATCTTCTCCCCAATAAAAATAGGTAGGCATACAGTTCAGCAGTGGTTAGAAGTTGCCTAAAATCAATTAGGGTAGGTAAGGGCAGTACAGTTATATAAGCAGCTTAGGGCGCGAGGGAACCAGATTGGACGACCAATATCAAAGTTATGTAAATCGAGTGGTACGGGTGACGCTGCCAGACACCTATCAATCGCAATTGCAGCACATTCAGTCATCCCCCAAATTCCAGCCAACCATAGCAGGCGGAGAGCGACATGCAGTTCCTTTCCCTGGCTATACCGTCATCACGCCCCCTTGGACAGAAGCAGAGAACCACGAGTTCTACACCCATTTAGCCAGTTTTCAAACTCAACTGTTACAGCAAGTGGATCCAGGCTTAATCGTTCCAGTGCCGCCGGATAGCTTTCATGTCACTGTCGCTGACCTGATCTGGGCGGATGCCTACCGCCATGCCCTAGAAACCCCGGATTTCGAGGAGCAATTGCGCGGACGGATTGCCGAGATCTTCCAGCAGTATCAGGCTTCCATCAAACAGCGGCAGGCCATTCGCTGGCAACCTTTAGGGATTGTAGTTATGACCCGCGCGATCGCCCTCGCCCTTGCCCCTAAAGACGAATACTCCTACGACCAAATTGTGGGCTTCCGTCGTGCCGTTTACCAAGATTTAGGGCTAATGGGTTTGGGAATTGAGCAGCAATATTACTTTACTGCCCACGTTACCTTGGGCTATTTTGGCGAAGTCCCAGCCAATCTCGACAAAGACCCTACCATTTCGACTCCCTTTGTCAATCAACTCACCAAAACCTTCACAGATTTAAACCTTACCTGGCTAGAAGATGCACCCCAGGAATTCCAAGTCAATCGGGCGGAACTCCGTAAGTTTGACGATATGACCCACTATTACCGCCAGGATGATTGGCCCGTGTTGGAATTCTGAGGTAAGGGCAATCCCTCCGTGGTTGTCCATTTCTAACACCCCATCAACCGAAGAGGGCGTAGCATCCGGGCCAGGATTCGAGTGAATAATTCCAGCCTTACTGCCGGATGCTTCGCCCCTACAGGTGCCCTATCCGGTATCTCAATCCAAAATCCAAAATCCAAAATCCAAAATTAATTCGAGGCTGATTTGCCCGTTACTTGTTGAATCACAATCTGAACTGCCAAAGCAGCTAATCCTAGGGCCACCAGGCCAAAAACCCCGGCTCCTAGGGCACTCATGCCTACGACTAAGGTGCGAACCGCACTGGCAATTCGGAGTACGGTTTCATTGATAGAGTGGATGGGTTTGGCAGCGAAGGTTTGAGCGATCGCCATCGTCATTTGATAGCAGGCAAATGCCAGCACCCCTGAGGTCAGGGAACCCATCAGACATTGCCAAGGGCTAGGGGGATTCTTCACGTCAGAAGATTGGGTGGCGGGAGATGGGTTTGAGGGTAGATCCGTCATAGGGTATTCCCAAGCAGGGCTGAGTTTCCTTTTCAATTGTGCGGGTTTACCGGAGCTTTAACCAGTTTTTGATTTCGTGGGCTAACCAGAGACACTCTACGGCTGGCAAACCCACTCCAAAGGAATACCGTTTGGATTGCGTCTGAATCGTGACCATTTCTTTCTCTGAACTTTTAGATTGAAAGATACTCTCAGGAGTTACGTTAATCACACTTTGGAACACGTCTAAAATCTCTGCGGTCTCACCACTTTCCCGACGGTAGCGATGCCCTAAGAGTCGCCATTCTGAGACAAATCCCTCGCGGTTAAAGTCTAAGTGATAGATACCAATAGACTTTTTCAACTCTTTAATGGCATAGCCCACGATAAAGGCAAACACAATCATCGAGACGACCGAATGACTCAGCAAAATCATGATTAAGGCAATTAAAGCCCCTATTCCTTGCAAGGCTAGGGTAATCACCCCTGTAAACGATAGCCCTGGGCCAGGAATTTCAATGCTGAGTTCCTTCCTAGACTTGTGGAGTTGCACCTTGCTATCCGTGGGTCGATCCAGGGTGCCTCGGCGGTGGGTGAGTGCGTGACCCGATTTAAGATGCTCCAGGGCTTGACGGGCAGTACTTAATCGCCGTTCCAGTACGGGTTCTGTTAACTCCTCAATCCAATCTGCAAGACTGGAACTGATACTGGCGCGATCGCGAAATTGAATCCGCAAATCCCGCTGGGGCAGATCGGCAGGAGCGGTCCCCGTCAGCAAGTGAATTAAGGTGGCTCCCAGGGCATAGAGGTCAGAGGAGGGCACCGCTCGCCCCCCAAACTGTTCCATCGGGGCATAGCCATAGGTACCGACAACGGTAAAGGTAGCTCCTTCTGCGGCTGCCCGATCTTGCACCGCACCAAAATCCACTAAATAAATCTTCTTCTCACACAAAACCAAGTTACTGGGCTTAATATCCCGATGCAGCACCGCTGGATTCAATTCATGCAGGTACATGAGAATCTGCAACACCTCCACCGCGATCTTGCGAACTTGATTCTCAGTAAACTTTTTCCCTTGCGCCAATAGATCCTTGAGGGAAGCGCCAGGAATATATTGCTGAACTAACCCAAACCAGAGGGTCCGATCATCAATGGAAAAAAAATCTCGATACTGAGGAATCCGCTGATGGTGAAGGGTCTTCAGAACTTGAGCTTCCCGTTCAAATAATTTCAGATCGTCCCACTGCACCTGTCCCCCAAAGGCCAACAACTTAACGACTACCTGACGCTGCTCAGGATCGATCGCTGATAAATCTTCAGCCAACCAGGTGATTCGATTAGACTTGAACCCCCTGAACGATTCCTGCTCCCCCTGATCGGCCTCTGCCAGAGCATTCTGCCCCAGAGGTCGTTGGAGTTTGTAACGATTTTGTAGGACTTGTTCTGCTTGAAACATCGAATCGCAATTTCTCACAGCCTTGCTCTTTCTAATTTAGCGATCGCACGTCCATTTGGGTTGTTTGGGCGCAGAGGTGTGGGCGGTTAGAAACCGCAACTACACAAACGAAACCCGCCTACGCGGGTTAAGAAAGGGGTTACTAAGTAGGTAAGGGCAGGAAAACACAGGTAGATTACGAAATGTAAATCTCGCTCTATTCCTTAGCCTAAGCCAGTCTGGGGCTAACGTTACAAAAGTTGACTTACATGAGCTAAATTCCACTGACCTACTTAGCCAGAATAGGTTAGATTCTTAGATCTGATATTGAGTCGGCGCA
>JAYKHH010000330.1:0-3823 GCA_035285265.1 Leptolyngbyaceae cyanobacterium
TGGGAGCCAAGCTATCTAATGCCTGCTGATAGGCAGGGGAAGCTTCTAAACCTAATTCAACTGCTTGGACATTATTCAGGGCATCCCGAATCACCTTAGGGTGATTGGCGAAGAGTACAAAGCGATCGCCCACCGCAGCACTGGCAAGGGTAGCCACAGAAGCACCCCCTCCATAAATCAGCCTTACCCCTTTATATTGTTCAAACTTTAACTCCACCCCGGCGATCGCCCGATACTGCCAGAAGACTTGTAGGAATACTCGCGATCGGGCAGCATCTTGAGTCTTAGCCACCCATAGATAACCGGGCTGTTGACCATTTAAGTCATCTCGGTCAATATCCCAACTGGTCACCGCAAAAGTTAACTCCTCTCCCAGCCAAGGTCGAATGTCTTGTGCATAGTCTAGATCCGTATTGGCTAGCAGGCTCTGCTGGAACTGCTCTAGTTCTGCCCGTGCTACTCGGCGATCGCGGGGTTGTGCTGTCACCTGTTGTAGTGATTCCAAGCGATCGGGTTTGACGAGAAGAGAGACCATGGCGATCGCCTGTTTCGGGACAAACATTGCCGCCGCTGGACGACCCTCCCATCCACCCCGCAATAGGTTCAAGGGGTTTTGAGCCATCAACCAGTAAAAGCCACTGCCGCCGATTAACAGGAGCACCAGCACACTAACCGCCAGGATATTGAAAAATGAACGGAGCTTCATAGGGAAATTCAGAGATTGCTTGGAGGTCATCTCACTGGCTCAGCACCGATTGCGCCAGCAACAATCCAGGTAAGCTAATGGGCATACTAGTTGCATCATCAGGCTCGCTAGAAACCCTACGGATGTTTAAGCTCCCCTTTAGGAAGAGTGAAACTTAAACGCTGATTAGCTTACCAGCTAATTATAGAAGTCCGGCAAGAGCATTCTCTGCATTATCTCTAAACTCTGTGAAATCTGAATCAAGGGGGTTTTTGTAATTGCCACTACAACATGCGAAAATTTTACATGGTGTGTTGGTATACAAAAATGTTCAGAAAATTGTGGATTGCGCTGTTGAGCAGTTCAACTCTCCTAGGAGTCGCTCTTACAGCTAACCCTTCAACCTTAGCTACTGAAGCCCCCTCCTCTCAAAGTATCACTTCGCAACCCCAACAAGCTGGAATAATAGGGACTGCCGATCAAGTTACCTCTGTCTCGCAGCTTGCAGATGTACAACCCACGGATTGGGCCTTTCAGGCATTGCAATCTTTAGTGGAGCGCTATGGCGTGATTGCGGGCTATCCCGATGGCAAGTTTCGTGGCAATCGCGCCCTCACACGCTATGAGTTTGTAGCAGGACTAAATGCCGCCCTTGATCGCGTCAATGAGTTAATTGCCGCAGGCACCGCCGATCTGGTTACCAAGGAAGATTTAGCAACCCTACAGAAGCTTCAAGAAGAATTCTCGGCAGAACTCGCTACCCTGCGGGGTCGCGTGGATGCTCTAGAAACTCGCACCGCTCAGCTAGAAGCACAGCAGTTCTCCACCACCACCAAACTATCAGGGGAAGCCATCTTTGCCCTCAGCGATTCCTTTGGGGGTACCAGCGTGACCGGATTCGGTGGCGCACCTGCCAACGCAGATCGCAGCAATACCGTCTTTCAAAATCGAGTCCGCTTAAATTTGACTAGCAGCTTCATGGGGTGGGATCGCCTGCGAGTGCGTCTGCAAGCAGGCAATGCCAATCCTGTTCTCACAAGTGCGCCTGGTAACCCTGCTGTTTTCCTGTTCTCCAACGAAGGGCGTTTTTCCTACGATGACTCAACGGTGGCAACCAGCAATGGCTCCTTTAATTTGGGCATCTTAGATTATCGCCTCCCCCTCAGCAGGCAACTGAACGTAAACTTCTTTGCAAATGGAGCGTTTCATTATCATTACGCAGATACCCTCAATCCCTTCTTCGATAGTGAAGGGGGCGGCAGTGGGGCGCTTTCTCGGTTCGCTGAGCGAAACCCAATTTACGAAATCGGCAGAGCGGGGGCTGGAATTGGCTTCAATTATCGATTCAGTCAGTCGCTAAAGCTCGACTTCGGTTATCTGGCTAGCAATGCTAATGATCCGTCCCCTAGTGCAGGGTTATTTAATGGTAATTACTCAGCTTTAGCTCAGATTGTCTTCCATCCCAATGATCAATTCCGTTTGGGGCTGACCTACGTAAATGCCTACAATGCACCAGGCACTTTTGGATTTGGTGTGGGGGGAACTGGGGTAGGAACCTTTGCGGGAAATCTTCTGCCAGGGAGCTTACCAGGCATTCCCCGTAGCGCTGTGGCTAGCAATTCCTATGGGGTGCAGGCAGTCTACCAATTTAGCCCCCAGTTTGTGCTGGGTGGCTGGGCCGGTCTTACGGAAGCTCGATTAATTGGTTTTGGGGACGCTGAAATTTGGAACTATGCTGTGACCTTGGCCTTCCCGGATTTAGGGAAGAAGGGTAACCTTGGTGGTCTGATTGTGGGGGTAGAACCCACGCTGAAGGGTCTCCAGTCAGGAGGTGTACAAGTTCCTCTGCGCGATCGCGATGATGCGCTCCACGTTGAAGGCTTTTACAAGTATCAACTGACAGACAATATTTCCCTAACCCCTGGACTGATTTGGCTGCCCGCCGTGAACCAAAGAAGTGTTAACGACGACATCTTTATTGGCACCCTCAGAACCACCTTCAATTTCTAAGACACAAGTTCCTGAATTATCAAGTCCAGCTAGGTTTTCTAAGCACTGTAGTTAGGACAAGACATCCGCCCTAGGCTCCAAAGCCTAGGGCTTTTTTTCGGGAAATCATAAAGGCAAAGTTTTATGAATGCGAAGGCATCCAAATCGTAATGTTATTTAACCCTAACATTCGATAAAAACAGTAAAATGAGATACAGAAATAAGAATTACGTTCATTTTGACCGATCCTTTGAAGCCTTCAACCCTGAATGGCCTCAGAGATTCGAGCAAGACGGAAGTAGGGAGTCCTCCCGAAGGAACGCGACTCGCTTCACCGAATTACTTGAAATGAGGGAAAAATCATGAGACTCTCTTATCGCGGCGTTAGCTATTCCTCCGAGCCCCCTGTACTTGATGCCCCAGAAAGTCAAGTAGAAGCTAAATACCGGGGTCAAAACTACCAAATTCAGTACGCCTACCCACGGCATATTCCAGTCGAAGAGGCTACTACGACTCTGCAATATCGAGGCGTTGCGTATTTGCCTAAGGGGCGATCCCACGGTCAGCCTGTAACCTCCTCCTCTAGACACGAGACAGTGGTTACCCAATCTGAATCATCCCTGCCACTACCGCAATATCGGGGCGTTGCTTACTCAGGCGATCGCAAACCCTCTGCCAAAGTGAGCATGGTACTGACTCAAGCTTCTGCCCCAACGCAATATTATCGGCACAAAGTGGTAGATGAATTCGTAGAAGCTCACCGCCTTAATATGCAACGCAGCCTAGAGCGTCGGTTACAAGTTGCTAGGGAGCGAGGCGATGAAATGCTTATTAGCTTGTTAGAAAGAGAAATGCAACAGATTGCATAAGCAGAACTTACGCAGTTGGGGATTTTGGAAGAGCTGTAGCCCTTCCAAAATCCCCAAAACCCTTATGAATTCATGGGGACTGCGTAAGTCCTGATCAGTTTGGGTTTAGGCGTTACCGTGAGCCGTTCACCGTGAGCGCAGTCGAACGGCTCACGGTAAACGCAGCCGAGCAGTGGCAGGTGTTAGAGGTCAGGTGTCAGAAGCGATTAGAGCTAGACACCTGACTTTTTTTGTGGCACCTCCCCCTGCCGCTTTATGACTTATAAAACCCTTGGCCCTA
>JAYKHH010000331.1:0-3930 GCA_035285265.1 Leptolyngbyaceae cyanobacterium
GGGTTTTCCACCGCCATTCACTATCCCATTGCTGGGGGTACGATGGGAATATTGGTACTCACCAAACCTTAGACTGCGAAATTGAGCGCCACTCTAAGATTTACCCGCCTGTTCAGGCTATCCATGCCAGTGAAACCATTGGAGCAGCACCAAAAGGCGTTGGTAACCCTCTCACAAAAATGGGTGCAATTTGGATCAATCCAAAATCCAGACTTCGACTCCGCTCAGTCACCAATCCAAAATCCAAAATTTCCTTAGGTTATCACTTTGGATCTTTCTACTGTTTGGCTACTTGCAGGCCCTCCCCTTGTCGGTGGCATCATTGGTTATTTCACCAACGATATTGCCATCAAAATGCTCTTTCGCCCGTACCGAGCCTATTACATTGGCGGGAAACGGGTACCCTTTACGCCGGGGCTAATCCCTAGCAATCAAGAACGGCTAGCGAAGCGAATTGCTGATACCATCATGGGTTCGCTGCTGACGCCAGAAGAGTTACAAAACCTAGCACGGCGTTTGTTGCAATCTGATCGAGTACAGGGCGCTATTCACTGGCTGCTACGCTTAGCCTTGGATCAGGTGCAAGCTAGCCAGGAACAAAAAACCGCTAAGATTTTAGCCAATGTCCTGCGAGATTTTTTGGGGCAATCCCTGCCGCGCTTACTCAAGGTATTGGCACGGCGGGAAGACTTCTTAGAAGCTCAGCTCAACCAAATTTTTGATCAGGTATTTTTAGATTTTCAATTAAATGACGACCAAGCCACGAAGCTATCGGATTGGTTGTTGCAGGTGGTTTTCCCCCCAGATGTGATCCGCCAGGGGATTGTAGATTTCTTGAGCGATCGCAATATTCAGGTAATCGATGAAGGATTCCGAGAAAAGAGTAGTGGCACCTACTGGGTTGTGGCCAACTTATTTGGCTTGCGGAATACCCTAACTCGGCTTCGTACCTATTGCTTAGATGAAAAAGAGGTGAGCAATCGCCGCCTCACAGAACTGAGTTTATCTCTAGGTATTAAGGAACGGATCAAGACCTGGCTTCAGCAACTGACCCTGCAGAACCTACCTGTTTCGACGGTGCGACAGCTCCGCAAGACTTTGCGGGACAGTGTGCGGATCTACCTCCAAGATCGGGGCAGTGAAGTGCTCCAGGGTTTAAGTGAATCCATTGATTGGGAAGAAATTGCCACCTTGGTACTCCATAGTTTGCAAAACTCGGCAGTGGTGAATACGTCCCTGGCTCTGGTGAGTGAGGAACTTGCCTTGATTCTGGAACGCTATTTGGAACGAGATTTAGAAAAGATTGTGGCTGAGATTATTCCCATTTTGAATATTGATCAAGTGATTGTAGATCGCGTTAAGGCTACACCTCCTAAAGAGTTAGAAGCTGCGATCGAGGGAATTGTAAAAAGTGAACTCCAGGCGATCGTCAATCTGGGGGGCTTCCTGGGGTTCACGATCGGGTTACTTCAGACCTTCTCTTTTTTACTTCGATAGGTTAGTAAAAATCTGGGTAGGGGCGCAACGCTTGCGCCCTCTTAAACTTAGTTGAGCATCGGTAACCAGACTCCTAAACCAATCCCGGCAAGGATGCAGCCACTTCCTAGGATCAGAGACCAGAAACGGTGGTAGCTATTCACAACCGTGCCACTGGTGCTGGTGAGTTGGATTAAATCTAACCAGGAGGCAACGCCACGACGGAACCAACCTACGGTTTGTACATCGTTGCCAATCAGGCTTTGGACACGCTTCATTCCAAATAGGAAGTTGCCGATGGGGCCAAAGCGTGAAGCATAGCGCAGAAAGAGCAGTCCGGTCTTGTCTTGGAATTGGAGATCGGAGCCAAAGACATAACCCGCATCCCCTCGACCAATCAACTTGCCTTCCAGGCGGGCGGGCTGTCCCCGCAGGGGACTGGCATAGGGGTCAGCCATCAGGGTCAGGATATCCGTAGCTGGCGCTTGATTATAGCTGGGAAACTGAATGAAGGCTTTTACCAAAATGCCTAGCCCAAGACCTACAAGGGGGAGAGCGATCGCCATCACCGCATTTTCCATGGCAACCATGAGGATAATCCCCACAATCAAGCCACCGAAGAATCCAATCGTTTCGGCACCGTAGAGAATCAGATCTAAGAAAAAGCCGCCATAGAGCCGCTGCTTAGAGAGGGTTTGTCCTTCCCGCACAATCCGCCCCATGTCGAATTCTATATCCAGCCCCAGTTGCTCAGCATAGGTGCTCAGGGCCCGAATCCGCTTTCCAGTTAGGGGATGGGTCGAGTTTAACTCCATCCACCAACCCCAAGGATTGAACAAATCCCACAAAAAGATCCGCCCAATCTTTTCTGGAGATGAGGAAATGCGATAGGCAGTTCCCGTCATAGCCGCTGCCTTATGGTCGTAAATGCCTAGAGCGCGGGTGCCTTCCACGAGACGACTGGGTTCTTGCGCCCGATTGCCTTCTTCCACAATCCCATAGGCAATTTTTACTAAGGATCGAGATAAAGCATTAGGGTTACCCGTCACCTCAGCAGAGAAGTGATCCGCAAAATATTCACGGGTGCGGGAGAGGTACAGCAACAGATAGGTGCCAATGATGTAGAAGATATAGGCGACTAAGGCTGCCGTTTGGAGGGCATCTTTAGACTTACCGCCTCCCCGTCCCATACGGTTGGCGAAGGTATAGATGAGGTAACAGATTTGCACCATGCTAGAGGCGACGGTCATTACTGCAAAGTCCCAATGGACAATGTGTCCCAACTCGTGGGCATAAACGGTTGCGACTTCCTCATCATCGAGGTAGGTAAATAACCCTTGGCTCACTACTAGACGGGCACTATTCGGAAGAGAACCGTAGGTAAACGCTGTCGGGTTTTGGTCATCGATAATGCCCAGACGGGGTTGTTTTAGCTTTTTGTCTGCACAGACTTGTTGCAGCACCTTGGCTGCTTCTGGACTCTGGCGTTCTAAATCCGCTAGACTCACCCAACGAGTTTTATAAAGCCAGTTCTGGGTGAGATCCATAATCCAGGGTGAAATGAAAAAGATCACCGTATTGACGATCAGGGTTAGACCAATCGCAGCTCCCAATCCTAAACCTGGGCGATCGCTTTCGAGCATCAACACAACAGCG
This sequence comes from Leptolyngbyaceae cyanobacterium, assembly GCA_035285265.1. Lineage (GTDB taxonomy): Bacteria > Cyanobacteriota > Cyanobacteriia > JARCMD01 > JARCMD01 > JAYKHH01. The sequence goes on from JAYKHH010000331.1 coordinate 3,133, forward strand.
AAGCAGAGTGCCAGCACCATGCCGCAGAGCAGCGACAGGGTAATCGTGGAAGCTATCAAAAGGTTGCCACCTACCGCAGCCAAAGCCAACCGAACTCCTCCCGTTCTTGCCCTCCCTGCCTTGGAGAAGGCTGGGCCTTCCGAGGAATCAGAGTGTGAATTCATAGGTTTTTCTAAATAGTGAAAATTTAGCGTTGATGAGATATAGCTAATATCCCCTGAAAACTAGCCAACGCCTACACTACTCAGCCTTAAGAATCTGTTTGAAAAGTTTTACGATTAATCACAAAGCGATGAGATCTCCTTACCCACCCTAGTTAATCAGGGTGCTTTCGTGGTATCCAAAATCCCCTGGTAGGGGCAGTGCCCCCTTGCCTGCCCCCAACTTGTCGGATCATCCCTAGACCTTACCCAAGGCAGAAGCCCCCTTGGCTGTCTCTATGGAGACGTTCTAGTCAAATGCAAGGACAATGCTTAACTTTCACCGCTAAAGTATTGGCATGGATGAAACTAAGTCAACTATTTTTACTAAGAGTTTAAGCAAATTTCAGGTTGATGAGGAAAGCAGCATTATTCAAGTCAAGCTAGAAATTGCAAAATCGAAAACCAATATAGATTAGGAGATCCGTTATGAATAGAACACTCAGCTTGACGATACCGGAAAATATTTATGAGACACTAGCAGAAATTGCTAAAAAACGAGGACAAACCTCCGAAGAATTTACACTTCAGTGGCTGGTAATGTCATTGGAGCATTTTGTCAACGATCCTCTAGAACCCTTTATTGGCATTATTAATA
>JAYKHH010000332.1:0-7867 GCA_035285265.1 Leptolyngbyaceae cyanobacterium
CTACTGTCAGAAGTAATCATGGATCTGGCGGAGGGCGAGATTCAACAGGGACTTAACTGCTTTGACACGCGCTTGTCCATCGAAGCGTATTTGGAGAAAAGCTACTATAAAACGGCATCCCTGATTGCCAACAGTGCCAAGGCAGCGAGCTTGCTTAGCGATGTTTCCGAGGAGTTGGCCGACAAGGTATATAACTACGGTCGTCATCTTGGCTTGGCTTTTCAGATTGTGGATGACATTCTGGACTTTACCGGATCAACGGAAGCTTTAGGAAAACCTGCCGGGTCTGATCTAAAGAGTGGCAATCTCACGGCTCCTGTGTTGTTTGCGCTCACTGAAAAGCCTTATTTAGAGACGTTGATTGAGCGGGAGTTTGCCCAAACCGATGATCTGGAGCAGGCGATCGCCCTAGTGAAGGATAGTCAAGGTATCGAGCTATCACGCAAGTTGGCGGCTGACCATGCGCGATCGGCGGTGGAGTATCTGTCAGATCTCCCTATCTCAGAATCTCGGCAGGTTTTGAGTGATCTGGCTGAGTATGTGTTGAGTCGGTTGTATTAGTCGCCTTGCCTGAGATTTCATCCCATCTAATCAAAACCTTATCTTTTCTTAAGAACTAACTTAAGGAAATAGCCCGCCTGAATCTTTTACTTGCGGTAACTATGCTGGCGGCAGCGTACCTGTCTTGTGCCTAGAGGAGGGATCTGTAGGATACGGGTGGGTGGGTGAAGCAAACGCCTACTCCTACAAAATCCACAGGCAGTAGTAAGCCAGGGAGAGGGCATGAGAGTTACCAATATCCAGGAACTGCAAGCGCTGATTCAGCATGTTAAGGCTGCCCAGGAACGGTATGCCACCTACACCCAAGAGCAGGTGGATTTTATTTTTAAGAAAGTGGCTCAAGCAGCCAATGCGGAACGGATTCCCTTAGCCAAAATGGCGGTGGCGGAAACGGGGATGGGCGTTGTTGAGGATAAGGTGATTAAGAATCACTTTGCTTCTGAAATTATCTACAACAAATATAAGCACGAGAAGACCTGTGGGGTGATTGAAGCAGATCCAACCTTTGGTATGCAGAAGGTCGCAGAACCGATTGGCATCTTAGCGGGGATTGTCCCAACGACGAACCCGACTTCCACCGCTATCTTTAAGGCATTGATTAGCCTAAAGACCCGGAATGCGATTATTTTTTCTCCCCATCCCCGCGCCAAGCAAAGCACGATTGAGGCGGCAAAAATTGCTCTGGAAGCGGCAGTGAGAGCCGGTGCCCCGGATTACATTATTGCTTGGATTGATCAGCCGACCGTAGAACTCTCCCAAGCCCTGATGCAGCACCCGGATGTGAAGCTGATTTTGGCAACGGGTGGGCCAGGGATGGTGAAGGCTGCCTACTCCTCCGGGCACCCTTCCCTAGGGGTGGGGGCTGGGAATACCCCCGCTGTGATTGATGAGACAGCCGATATTCAAATGGCGGTGAGTTCAATCCTACTCAGCAAAACCTTTGACAATGGCATGATCTGCGCTTCTGAGCAATCAATCATTGTGGTGGATCAGGTCTACGATCGCGTCCAGCAGGAGCTAATGGCACGGGGAGCTTACTTTCTGAAGCCGGAAGAGAAAACCCGCCTCGGTCAGATGATCTTGGTAGACGGTCATTTGAATGCGGCGATTGTTGGGCAATCGGTGGCAACCTTAGCGGAGATGATTGGTATCCAAGTTCCCCTGGGTACCAAGGTTTTGGTGGGAGAAGCGGAGGTGATTGGGACAGAGGAACCCTTTGCCTACGAAAAACTCTCCCCGATTCTAGCCCTGTATCGAGCTAGTGACTTTGAGTCAGCCGTTGCCAAGGCCGAACAACTGATTACCTTTGGGGGGCGGGGACACACCTCTGTGCTCTACACTGCCAACCCCCATCACGAATTTTATTTTGAATCTAAGGTTAAAACAGCTCGCGTTTTGATTAATACGCCTTCCTCTCAAGGGGCGATCGGCGATCTTTATAATTTTCGGCTTGACCCCTCTCTCACCCTAGGGTGTGGCTCCTGGGGCGATAACTCGGTTTCCGAGAACGTTAGCATTCACCACCTTCTGAATATCAAGACTGTGACGGAACGGCGGGAAAACATGCTCTGGTTCCGAGTTCCCCCCAAGGTTTACTTCAAGTACGGGTGTTTACCCATTGCCCTCCGAGATCTGGAAGGCAAAAAGCGGGCCTTTATTGTCACGGACAAGGCTCTGTTCGACCTAGGAATTGTGGACAAAATCACCAATGTGTTGGAAGACATGGAGGTTCGCTATGACATCTTCCATGAAGTCGAACCAGACCCCACCCTCTCCAACGTTTGTCGAGGGCTAGAGCGGATGAAAAGCTACCAACCGGATGTGATTATCGCCCTGGGAGGTGGTTCGCCCATGGATGCGGCCAAGGTCATGTGGTTGATGTATGAACAGCCAGAAATTGAGTTTGAAGGGTTGGCCATGCGCTTTATGGACATCCGTAAGCGGGTATACGATCTACCAAGCTTGGGTGAAAGAGCAATCCTTGTTGCTATTCCTACCACCTCTGGTACGGGCTCGGAGGTGACGCCCTTTGCCGTCGTGACCGATGACCGGGTGGGCATTAAGTATCCCCTAGCAGACTATGCCCTGACTCCCAGTATGGCGATCGTCGATCCAGAACTGGTGTTGACGATGCCGAAGCGATTGACGGCCTATGGGGGCATTGATGCCCTCACCCATGCCCTGGAATCTTACGTGTCTGTCTTTGCCACGGAGTTTACCAATGGATTGGCCTTGGAGGCGATCGCCCTCCTCTTCCAATACCTCCCTCGCTCTTACCAGAAGGGAGCCAGTGACCCGGAAGCACGGGAGAAAGTTCACTACGCCGCTACCATTGCGGGAATGGCCTTTGCCAATGCCTTTTTAGGTATCTGCCACTCGATGGCCCATAAGCTAGGGTCTACCTTCCACGTTCCCCACGGTCTAGCCAATGCGTTGTTGATTTCTCAGGTGATTCGCTACAACGCCACGGATGTGCCCTTCAAACAAGCGATTTTTCCCCAGTACAAGTACCCGAATGCGAAGGAACGGTACGCCCAGATTGCCGATCACCTGAACCTAGGCGGCAATACGCCCGATGAAAAAGTTGAACGGCTGATTACTGCGGTTGAGTTCTTGAAGGCTCAACTGGATATACCCACCACGATCAAAGCGGTGCTGAAGGTGGATGATCAGATGTTCTACGACAAGCTCGAAGAGTTAGCCGAACAGGCATTTGATGCCCAATGCACCGGGGCCAACCCGCGCTATCCCCTCATTCGGGATTTACAAGCTCTCTATTTGCTGGCTTACCAGGGTTACCTGCCAGAGGATAAGCTACCGTCGGATCTATCCCTGACTCCTCCTACCCCGATCCAAAATCCCCCCAGTTCTTACCTGCTGACGGTTACCCAGCCCAGGCAGGACAGTGTGTAGGGGGTAGAAAGACAAGCTGTGTCTTTTCACCTTCAAGCATGAGTCCGTTGACTTTACCCTTGTTGACCTCACCCTTTGTTGACCTCACATTTGAGGAATGTATTATGCAAACGTCCGTTCAGGTTGTATCTGATCAAGTTGTATCCGATCCTGCCTACGATATTTTACGTTCCACCCGCCAACCCCTGGATGCCTTATTTGCCCCTAAAACCGTGGCGGTGATTGGGGCCACGGAAAGACCAGGGAGTGTAGGGCGTACGGTGCTGTGGAACCTGATCAGTAATCCCTTTGGAGGCACTGTTTTTCCAGTTAATCCCAATCGACACAGTGTGCTTGGTATTCAAGCCTATCCGAATGTCAAAGCCATTCCTGAACCGGTTGATCTAGCCATTGTGGTGACTCCGGCACCGTCTGTACCGGGGGTGATGAGTGAATGTGCAGATGCTGGGGTGAAGGGGGCTATTATTCTTTCAGCCGGGTTTCGGGAGATTGGGCCGATCGGTGTGGAGCTAGAACGGCAGGTGTTGGAGCAAGCCCGTCGCGGCAAGATCCGAATTATTGGGCCGAATTGCCTGGGGCTGATGAGTCCCCTGACCGGATTGAATGCCACCTTCGCTACTAAAATGGCTCGTCCCGGTAGTGTGGGTTTCATTAGTCAGAGTGGTGCTCTTTGTACTGCCATTTTGGATTGGAGCTTGCAGGAGAATGTGGGCTTTAGTGCCTTTGTGTCCATCGGAGCCATGCTGGATGTCAATTGGGGCGACCTGATTGATTATTTAGGAGACGACCCCCACACCCAAAGTATTGTGATCTATATGGAGTCGATTGGGGATGCACGATCCTTCCTGTCTGCCGCAAGGGAAGTAGCGCTGACAAAACCGATCATTGTGATTAAGGCAGGACGGACGGAAGCTGCTGCCCAAGCTGCTGCCTCCCATACAGGCTCTCTGGCAGGGAGTGATGAGGTGTTGAATGCGGCATTTCGTCGGTGTGGGGTGTTGCGGGTCAATACCATTAACGACCTGTTCAACCTGGCAGAAGTGTTATCTAAACAGCCCCGTCCCAGGGGGCGGAAGTTGACCATTCTCACGAATGCTGGGGGGCCAGGAGTGCTGGCTACAGATGCGCTGATTACGGGGGGCGGTAAGTTGGCGGAACTGGCACCCGCCACCCTAGAAGCTTTGGATCAGGTACTCCCAACCCACTGGAGCCACCACAATCCCATCGATATTCTGGGGGATGCGGAGCCAGAGCGTTATGCGAAAGCCCTGGAAATTGCGGCTAAAGACCCTAATAGTGACGGCTTGCTGGTGATCCTCACCCCTCAAGCCATGACCGACCCCACTCAAACGGCTGAAAAACTGAAAACCTATGCCCATCTAGAAGGCAAACCGATTCTAGCCAGTTGGATTGGGGGGGCAGAGGTGGCGGCAGGAGAAGCGATTCTGAATCGGGCTGAGATTTTCACCTTTCCCTATCCCGATACCGCAGCTCAGGTGTTTAACTACATGGGGCAATACAGCTACAACCTGCGGGGACTCTATGAAACTCCGGTGTTACCCGCAGAGTCGGAGGCAAATGCCCCCGATCGCACCCAAGCTGCCCAAATCATTGAGACGGTGAAGCAATCGGGGCGATCGCTCTTAACTGAGTTTGAAGCTAAGCAACTGCTGGCCGCCTACGGCATTCCCACGGTGCAAACGCGGGTAGCCACGAATGTGGTGTCGGCTGTGAAATTTGCCGATGAAATTGGCTATCCCGTCGTGCTGAAGCTATTTTCAGAAACGATTACCCACAAAACCGATGTGGGGGGTGTGAAGTTAAATTTAGCCAGTGCCGCAGCGGTACGGGCTGCCTATGATGCGATCGCTACCTCCGTTACTCAAACTGTGGGGGCAGAACACTTTGGCGGAGTCACGGTGCAACCGATGATCAAGCTGGAGGGGTACGAGCTAATCATTGGCAGCAGTATCGACTCCCAGTTTGGCCCCGTGCTGCTCTTCGGGACGGGGGGACAGTTAGTAGAGGTGTTTAAGGATCGGGCCTTAGCCCTACCTCCCCTGAATACCACCCTCGCCAAGCGGATGATGGAGCAAACGCAGATTTATAAAGCTTTGAAAGGCGTGCGGGGCCGTCCACCCGTGGATTTGCCAGCTCTCCAACAACTCCTCGTGAGATTCAGCCAGTTGGTTACCGAACAAACCTGGATTAAGGAAATTGACATTAATCCATTGCTAGCATCCTACGCAAATCCCCAGGCACCCTTCTTGGTCTTAGATGCTCGAATTGTTCTGCATGACCCAGATACCCATCTCGATCAACTCCCCAAACCAGCGATCCGCCCTTACCCTAACCAGTACGTCCAGTCGTGGACGATGAAGGATGGCAAGGATGTAACCATTCGCCCGATTCGTCCTGAAGATGAACCGTTGCTGGTCAAGTTCCATGAAACCCTTTCTCAGGAAAGTGTTTATTTCCGCTTTGCTCACATGGTTAAGCTCAGTCAGCGCATTGCCCACGAACGTTTAACCCGCATTTGCTTTATTGACTACGATCGCGAAATTGCCTTGGTGGTGGATTACAAACATCCCGATACGGGGGTGCATGAAATCCTGGCGGCGGGACGGTTGAGCAAACTCCATGGCACCAATGCAGCGGAGTTCAGTATGTTGGTGGCTGACCAGTACCAGTGTCGGGGATTGGGCACTGAATTACTGCGACGACTCCTACACATTGCCAAAGATGAACGTCTGGATCGGGTGACTGCAGACATGCTCACGGACAATACGGCGATGCAGCATGTCTGCACTAAGTTGGGATTTAAGTTGCAGCGATCGATCTCGGAGCCGATGGTGAAGGCGGAGTTTCGTCTTTGGAAGTAGGGGTTGGGTGTCAAGTGCCAGGTGTCAGGTGTCAGGTGGAATCCCGAACCGATCCCCCCGCCCTCCGGGCATCCCCCTTAAGAAAGGGGGGCACTCCTTAAACAGCCCCCCTTTCTTAAGGGGGGTAGGGGGGATCTCACGTCTCGCCACCCAACCAATAATGTTCAAACAGGCTCATGCTTATTCCCTATAAATATATTTTGAAATCTTTTTGGTATGCCCATGAAGTATGACTAGTTAATAATTAAGAAAACCTGATTTTCTATTAGTTAAATTTCATTGTCTGTGCATAAGGTGGAAAAATTTCAGGACTTGACTTTGTTGGGCTAAAACAATGCTGGTGTTGTGAAAGTGTCTCTATTCCTGTAGGAATACCTGTTAGATATACGATACCCTTGGATATATACAACAAGACTTATAGGCTATGAGATTCGCCTTGTGTTTTCAATAAAACGTTTTGTCAACCTTTCCGGAAATCTATTGATAGAGCTATCGAAGTCTGTAAAAATTAGATTAGTTGGAAAAGTTTTTAAAGCTAGCTTTCGGAATTCCATTTTGAAGAAGAGTCTATTTATTTTTTAATTCTTCTTGCGATATAGGGTTAATTGGTTTCTCTTCAATAAACATAATCCCACTGTAATTCAAGGAAAATCTATGCCATCACCCATTGCTAAGGAACAACCCAATCTAAAGGGTAAAAACGAAACAAAAACTGCCTCGGCTAATAGTCATGCCAGTGGAGATCGCCGCTTCAAAACCCTCGATATGACCATGAAGCGGAACCAGTATAGGTCTGATGCCCTGATTGAAGTGCTGCATAAGGCCCAGGAAGCGTTTGGGTTTCTCGAAGAAGATGTGTTGCTCTACGTTGCTAGAGGACTCAAACTCCCCCTCAGTAAGGTTTATGGGGTTGCCACTTTCTATCATTTGTTTACCCTCAAGCCTAATGGAGAACACACCTGCGTGGTTTGTTTAGGGACAGCCTGCTATGTCAAAGGCAGTGACAAGATTGCTGATGCGCTGCAACAAGAACTGGGAATTGAGATGGGGAAGACGACACCGGATGGAAAGGTGTCTTTGATGGCAGCTCGTTGTATTGGTGCCTGTGGGATTGCCCCTGCAGTGGTGTTTGATGGCACGGTGGCGGGCAAGCAAGAAGTCGAAGCGGTGTTGGAGAAGGTGAAGGACTGGGAAGCGTAGCTCTGGGAGACAGGGTATCAAGGCTATAGCAGTCCCATCCTGCTTCCTAGCAGCCTGCTTGAGCCAAGTCTAAGCGTAAAAAATTGCGGAGAGGAGTCCAGAGTATGGATCTGAGTGAACTATTAGAAGTTGCCGAAGCACAACGGGCAAAGCGCAAAAGTATCCGAGTGCATTGTTGCACCTCAACGGGATGTCGGGCTGCAAGTTCGGTGGAGGTGTTGAGTAATTTGCAAGGGGCCGTTGCGGATCAGGGATTAGGCGATCGCATTGATGTCGTAGGCGTAGGCTGTATGGGCTTTTGTGGGCGTGGC
>JAYKHH010000333.1:0-5708 GCA_035285265.1 Leptolyngbyaceae cyanobacterium
TTTCGTGCTGCTACTGCATACTCCCTTCTTTGTGACTCCATAGCAATCCTTTCTCCCCTCTCCCCACTCTTTCCTACTATAGGTGCACTTGAAATCATTCTGCCCGTGCGAGTTGGCTGTGGGCCTGCATTGTACTTGTTATAAGCTTCTCTAAAACTTGAACAATTTGCCTGCCAATTTGCTGGCCATGTACTTGGTTTTTTCGGATTATAGTTGGGGCCATAATCGATTTTAGGGATAGGAATAGGTGCTGCATTAACCACACCAACTCCTAATAAAACACTAATTAACGTCACATTGCATATTGCAGTAAATCTTTTCAGCATGGTTGATTTTGACAATTAACTTAGTCGAAGACTAAAACCTCTAGAAAGAATGCAAATTAGCAACCAAATGAGATCTAGTCTTGAAACAAGATAACCTGGAAAACACGTAAAGTAAAGTATTCTTTGTGACTATTTAAAGTGGGTATATCTAAATCCTAAAATCCTATCCTGGGAATTATTCTAAAAATTTATATGTTCGTCTTCTGGTCGTCGAAGCCTTTTCCTAGAAAGTATTCAAATATTCAGTGAGTGTAGACCCTGCGCTGATTTCTAACCTGTTTTTTTTAAAGTGAGTCTCCAACGAGGGCGGAATTTTCTTACTCTGAAGATGCTACAGCTTGTTCGCCACGCATCTCCTCAACTCCCAGTAAACTAATTAACACCCCTGCTATAGGAATTGATAGAAAAACTCCGACCAATCCCGCAATTTGTGCCCCCACCAATAAGGCCAAGAACATAATGACTGGATTCATATTGATGGAGCCTTGCATAATCCGGGGCATCAGCAAATTTTCTTCGATTTGCTGGAGCAGAATGCAGCTCACTAAGACCTTCAAACTTAACAGAATCCCTTGAGGTAGAATGATCAAGCAAACCAGGCTGATTCCGATCGTGGCCCCAATGCCAGGAATTAGGTCGAATACCCCTGCGATCGCCGCCATCACCAAAGCGTAGGGAATATTCAGCAAAATAAATACTAGAAATGCAGATACTCCAAAGAAAATTGACAATAGCAACCGCCCCCAGAAGAAACCCAGGAAATTTTTCTGAATTGCCCTTGTCAGATCTGGCTGCAAACGAGATGGAAACAGCTTCATAATTAGATTCCATAGCCGTCTACCATCTAGCAGCATAAAGAAGCTAACCACTGCAATCAGGATTAAATCTATAAAGCTAAAAAATGCATTTTGGATCGTGGCAAAACCCATGCCAACAAAACTGAGAGCCTGTTCGCGTAACTGAGCCTCAAAGAGACTGAAATCGACCGTAATATTTCGCCTTTGTAAGAAAGATTGTAAATTTTCTAGCAACGCAATTGCCGACTCTAAAAACTGAGGAGCCTGCCCTAACAATTGTTGGGCTTGAGAAATAGCAGCAAGTCCTATTGTTGCTGCCAGCCCCCCTAGAATTAGCAAGGTGACCAGAAACACAATCACAACTGCGAACTGACGAGACATAAAACGTGAGACAAACTTGACTGGATAATTGAGTAGAAACGCTGAAATTGCTGCAAAGATAAAAATAATCAGAACCGTTTCAAAATATGCCAGTACTTGTGCGATCGCCCAGCCCAGTGCCAAGAGGAGCAGGTAGCGAATCAGTCGAGTATTGTTCAGGGATGCCCACCCCCGATTGGCGTTGATCCTTGGATTGTCCATTGCAACCTGTGAACCTCTACAGGGAACTCCCTCGAAGTATTACTGGAGTCCGTGCCCATCTCCTCTACCGGAAGGGACGAGTTATCAAGCCTTCAGGACAGGTTTTGTGAGAGGTGGCAATAAGAGCTTTGAAAGTGAAAACGTAATTCAGGAAAAGTACCCATCCAAGGTAAAACCGCACTCAAATTCCCAGCAGAAATCATCACCCCCATCCAACATTCAGGTCAGATCTAACTGAACGTGAATTCGATAGCCCTATTTTGCGTGCGCTTCGCGCACGCAAAATAGGGTTTTTAGGAGGTTTTCGCGGAGCGAAAACCTCCTAAAAACCCTTTCGTCGAACTGACGTTAACTGAGACAGCAGCGTCGAATCAATCATGCTAGTAGACATCGGCGGCAATAAACTGACCCTGGGTAGGGGCATGGCAGTGCCATGCCCTCCTGAACATCGTGGGTAGATTCACACCCAGGACTCCTAGTCGTCTGCCAAGCAGATTTTGAAGGGTTAGGAATCCTTCAAAATCCCGAAAATTGGTTCTTTTGGCTAGAGATAACCTAGCAAAGTTCCTTTGGTGAACTGCTAGTAGACTCCGGCAGCGATCTAACAACCATTAGAATTGCCTGATTGCTTGTTTCCCCCTTGGCTTTAGCGTAGCGGCGCTAAAGCCAAGGGGAGGGAACCAGAATTCCACCGTGACTTAGGGTAGCTAGATTCACGCCTACGTCTACTAGTTGGGAGTTGGAATATATCTGCCCATTAAGACATTAGTAGGGTTGTAGAGTTCAATGGGAATCCCAGAATTGGTGCTGATGGCTTCGAGGGCTACTTGTAGTGTTTTCAGATGAGAGCGGATCTCCACTTGAGTGTTGGAATCCCGATTGTATCTAGCTGTAAAAACCGTACGAGTAATGGTCTGCATATACGGTGCCGTTAATTGCACCGTAATTAAGGTTGGGGTCAGGGTATAGGTGCAAATCTGGGGGGAACCGGCACAGGTGCGGCTGAGGTCAGTTTGGGTTTTTTGGAAAATGCTGGCTGTTCTAAGTTTTTCCTCTAACTGTTGCAGCGATTGGCTATAGGAACTAGCAAGAGGTTGGGCTTGCAGGGCGTAGAAAGTATCGGTTGCAACTTGGTTAATATTAGCAACGGCATTACTCCAAGCCGCGATCGCGGGAGTTGTTTGGTTTTGCTTCTCATAGGTCTGAGCCTGGTTTGCAAAACTCAACGCCCGGTTATAGGATTGAGCCGAAATTTGTTCTTTGGTGGCGCGATCGCGGGCAGCGGCTAACTTAGGTTGATAGATCGCTTGCAATTCCTGGGCTTCCTGATAAGCCGTGGTACCCTTCGGAACCTGCTCCAACGCCTTGATCGCTACCTGCCAAGTCACCTGCACCTGTCGCCAACTGTCAGGTGATTGGGCGATGCCCTGACGGGTTTCTGCCAGTCGGAGGGTGGCTTTCGCTGCATTTAGTTGTTTCTCAGCTTGGGTTTCAGATGCCAATCGCTGATTGATGATCCCTAAATTAGCTTGATAAACTTTAAGTTGGCGTTGAGCAAAGGCATAGGTGGTGGAATTGCTGGGGACTTTTTGGAGTTGAGCGATCGCCCCTTGCCATAGCCCTTGAATCTCTGTCCACGTCTGTGGGGGATGGGGAGGCGATTGACCTTTCTGAATTGCCAGTTGGGCTTGATCCGTGGCCTGGGTTAGTTGGGCAATCTCAGCAGATTGCACTTGATAGGTTTGGATCAAAGTTTGGGCTGATTGATGATGGCGTGACCAAGCTGGAATCGTTTCTAGCATCTGGGTTGCCTCTGCTAGTTTCTGGCGAACGGTGTCTAGGTTGGGTGCAGGTTGTTGTTGCAAGGATTGAACCGACTGTTGCCCCAATTGCTGAGCAGTGGTCAAGGCCGAACAAGATCCAATCACACAGGGACGAGTCACTGCATAGAAACCACCTAGTAAAGCCAGTAAGCCAACACCAATTCCTGCCACCATCCAAGGAAGGGTAAGAGGCTGGCGACTCTGAGCTGAGTTCAATTCTGAAACTGGGGCAACGTTGGGATCAGACGTTCCCATTTCAGACGTTCCCATCAATGTTGCTAGCTTCAAAGGATCATCAGCTTTTGGAATTTCGTTCCCAGACAGTTCTTGATCGGGAGCAACTGGGATGATCGCCAAGTCAGTGACTTCGCGTACATCACTGGCTACCGCTGTGGTTGGCAGAGCCACAGGTTCTGAGAGGTCAAGTTCTCCAGGATCAGGATTCGAGGAATCAGACTCTAAGAGAGCGGGTTCTGAGGGGTCAGGCTCTGCAAAATCAAGATCTAAGCGGTCAGGTACAGATGGCTCAAGAGGCTCCAAGTTAAAGGAATGAAATGCATGGTATTGCTTTTGCCCTGCCACGCGCATAAAAAGCTGCACCTCCTGGGGAAAATCCAGGGAATCTACCCCATCTGAGCCTTCTGGACGCAGTAGCCCTACCCCCCTTTCCAAGGGGGGATCAAGGGGGGATCTCCGGTGCAGAGGTGCCCCCCTTTCTAAGGGGGGATCAAGGGGGGATCTCTGACTAGGTTGCGAATCCTGGGATCCCCCCGCCCTCCGGGCACCCCCCTTAATAAGGGGGGCTTGGGGATCCATCTCCCTTTCTAAGGGGGAATCTAGGGGGGATCTCTGACTAGGTTGCGAATCGGTCGATCCCCTCGCCTTCTGGGTACCCCCCTTAACAAGGGGGGCTTGGGAGTGATAAAAAGTCCGAACGGCTTGCTCTAGGGTGGGAAAGACAGCCTGAGGGTTAGGAGTTACGTCAGCCCCATGCTGGGCCAAAATCATTAGTTTGCCTTGCTTAAAGGCGCATTGAACTTGCAGGGGGCTATCTTGTCCTAGCGCTGCCTCGCCTAGTTCCACCTGTAAACGGGACTGTAACTGCTGTAATAGAATTTGCAAACTCATCATCCGTGCCCAGATTGAGCAAAATATAGGAGGACTTACGCAGTACCTACGAATTAATAGGGGTTTTGGGGATTTTTGAAGGGCTGTAGCCCTTCAAAAATCCCCAACTGCGTAAGTCCTGTATAGCTTAGATCAGGTATCAGGGGATTGAGTAGATCCGCCCCATTTGCTTCAACATCTTTGAAAAAGCCCACCACAGAATCTGGGATAAGGCAAAATGGTTCAATAATTAGTTGAGTTAGTTGATTAAGCAGGTCAAGACCTATGACATTTCATCCCACTCTGCAAACTGCCTTTGAACAAGGGAATGCCCTTAAAATCATTAGCGGCTTGAATAACTTTGATCAAGATCGGGTAGTTGCGATCGCCAAAGCTGCCGAGTTAGGCGGTGCCACCTTTGTGGATATTGCCGCTGATCCAGATTTAGTCCGTGCCGTCCGTCAAGCTATCCAACTCCCTATTTGCGTATCTGCGGTAGAGCCAGAAAAATTTGTAGCCGCCGTTGCTGCCGGAGCTGATCTCATTGAGATTGGCAACTTTGATAGCTTCTATGCCCAAGGTCGTCGGTTTGAAGCCGCAGAGGTTTTGGAACTGACCCGTCAAACCCGTGCTCTCTTGCCTGGGATTACCCTCTCTGTGACCGTTCCTCACATCCTGCCCTTGGATCAACAGGTACAACTAGCCGAGGATCTGGTTAAAGCAGGGGCTGATATCATCCAAACCGAAGGCGGTACTAGCAGTGCTCCTACCCACTCTGGCACCCTCGGACTGATTGAAAAAGCAGCCCCCACCCTAGCAGCGGCTTCGGAAATTGCTCGTGCAGTCTCGGTTCCTGTTCTCTGTGCCTCTGGGCTATCGAGTGTGACCGCACCGATGGCGATCGCGGCAGGAGCATCGGGTATTGGTGTCGGCTCTGCCATCAATCAACTCAACAGCGAAATCGCCATGATTGCAGCTGTCCGGAGTCTCGTAGAAGCCTTGGCAACGGTTAGCCGTGCTCAAGTTCCTGCATAACGGTTAAGTTCAGCAGATTTTGCAGGCGGTCGGGGACT
>JAYKHH010000334.1:0-3847 GCA_035285265.1 Leptolyngbyaceae cyanobacterium
CAATGGTTTTAGCCGTAATCTTAAGCTGAGTCAGGGGATTCGCGGGCACCACCGTTTTATACAGATAGCTGTCAAACGTCAGCTTCTGTACATCAATGTCAGCGCACATTTCTACAAATGCTTCACGGGTCGCATCCGAGCGATAGAAGACCGTTTGCAGAATGTCCAATACCTTATAGGTCAGACCATACTTCTTATCCCAACGCTTGATATAAACCTTGAGATCTGCTTCTGAGGGGATGCGAGTGCCTTGATTCGAGAGTTCTACAATCGTTTCAGCGCACATCCGGCCCGACTTAGCAGCAAAGTAAATCCCTTCACCAGAGGACTTGGTAACGTAGCCTGCAGCATCACCGACCAAGGCAACCCGACCGACGACACGGCGAGGTCTGGGATGTTCGGGAATGGGGTGAGCTTCCACCTTAATGATTTCGCCGCCAGCTAGCTTTCTAGCGGCCCGCGCCCGGATCCCAGCTTGCAGATTTTTGATGTCAGCCTTGTGTACCTTCATTGTGCCAGTACCAACCGCAACGTGGTCATACTTGGGGAAAACCCAGGCATAGAAGTCGGTAGAGACATCATTACCAACATACATTTCGGCTAGATTCTCGTAGTAAGCCATCTTGTCATCAGGCAGACGGATGCGCTCTTGGAAGGCGATCGCGTAGTTGTAATCTCCGGCATCAATGGCTTTAGCGATACGAGAGTTTGCACCATCGGCTCCAATCACCAGATCCACCTGGAGGGTTTGGATGGTTCCTTCCGCTTTGCCGTCCGAATGGTCAGCATAGTGCAGAGTATAGGGATCTGTACTATTTGTAGGAATATCCAGCTTATGAACTGTACCGTTAATCAGCTTGGCACCGAGCTTAGCGGCGCGATCACGCAGGAAACCATCCAGCACTTCTCGGCGGCACATGCCAATATATTCGTCGGGCTTTCTAATTTGAATATCCACCTCGACATTAGAGGGTGAGATCATTTTCATCTGTCTCACCTGACGGTCAATAATCTCAGGAGGTAGATCAAATTCACTCACCATGCAGAGAGGAATGGCTCCTCCGCAAGGCTTGGCATTATCTAACTTGCGCTCAATTAAATAGGTATCAATACCCGCTTTTGCTAGGGTCTCAGCAGCAGAAGACCCTGCCGGACCTGAGCCAACAACAGCAACCCTTAGTGCCAAAGGTTTTCTCCCAGTCTTTTACAGCTACAAGAGTGGATGTTATCACGTCAATTTTGCTGGACTGAGATTTAGACGCAGGATGTAATAAAACTGAAACAGACTTTAATATATTGCAACGCTAAGCAATCATTCCTACCAAAATCAGGATTCGGCACTCACTGTGTCATCTGCAAGGTCTAGCTCAGGATTCCGAGTGAGTTTGCAACCAAGTTTCTAGATCAGCGATCGCCCTAAAATCAAGCAGGGCTTCGCCCAAGGCTTCTAGTTGTTCTAACGGTAAAACTTCAATCTGCGATCTCAACTGGGCAGGCACTTCTCCCACCCGCCGAGTGAGCAGTCGTAAAACCAGGGAGCGTTCTCCTTCTGCCCTTCCCTTAACTTCACCCTTAGCTTCACCTTCTTGATAAATCTCTTGATAAATGACAGACTCTCGCATAACGCCCTCCCGAAAGATTTGACGAATTAAAGGCTTTTTAAATTTCAACCCTGCCAGCAATTGCACATAAGCCGACACTTCCTGGCGTTGCTGCTCTGATTCTATCTGACTGACTCGCTCGGCTACCCGTCTGAGTAACTGTTCCGGTACCGTTGCTGCGGCTAAGGTCGCCAGGGGTAATAACGCGAGATCATTTAGAAAAATGGTTGGGTCTTCCTCCCATAGCTTCACAACTCGGTACTCATGGCGTGTAGACTCCAGGCTAAATACCGTCTCGATCGGGGTCATTTCCGTCGGGGGGATCAGCAAGACCACGACTTGCGTGATGGGGATGCGATACAACCGATAGAGGCGTACCCAGTAGTCCAACATGCGGAGGGGGAGAGGTGGCTCCGATTCCAGCTTGACCTGAAATTCTAAGTGTAAAATTCGTTCTGCTGTTTGCAACAAAATTACAGAGTCTGCCCGAATGGGTTCAATACTCAACTCGGTTTTGAGCACTTTGAGGGAGGTCGGGGGTGTCCCTAAAATCCAAGTAGCAAAACGCTCTGGATACTTTTCTGACAGCAGTTTGCAAAGGTTGTCGAAGGACATGCCAGCAGGAAATGAAAAGAACCTATCACAGCTTACCAGCAGGTGAGATCGCTCTCTAGATTCCCTTTATGGGTAAAAATTTTTGATCGAGTGACGATCTTTTCATGATTTTCATATTTAAGTGGAGGGTTTTGAGGGGGCGACTTCTTGGTAAAGTGGTGGCGAAACTTTCTTAACAGGGAGAAAAACTCGTGTTTGCGATCGCTTCTGAACAACAGCAGTATAAAACCTATATTCTCTCTGACCAGTCAGCATCTTCGAGATTAGAAGTATTGCCAGAGCGAGGCGGCATCGTCACCCGTTGGCAAATCCAAGGTAAGGAAATCTTTTATTTAGACAAAGAAAGATTAACCCATCCAGAGTTAACTGTCCGGGGGGGAATTCCAATTTTGTTTCCGATCTGCGGCAATTTGCCCGATAACACCTACACTTACCAGGGACAGTCCTACAGCCTGAAGCAGCATGGGTTTGCGCGCGAAATGCCTTGGGAAGTGGTGAATCAATCTACCCAAGACGCAGCAAGTCTAACAGTACGGCTCTCTAGTACACCCCAAACCTTGGCGTCTTACCCCTTTGAGTTTCAGGTGGATTTTACCTATCAACTCCAAGGCAATTCTTTGAAGATTGTTCAGGAATATACCAATCTTTCCGATCAAGTGATGCCCTTTGTTACTGGGCTACATCCCTACTTTGCGGCTCCTGAAAAATCTCAATTACAATTCGAGATTCCGGGTACTGAATATTGGGATCATCGCACTCTGACTACTCAACCTTATGCAGGTACCTTTGATCTAGAGCAGGATGAGATTGATGTTGCTTTCAAAGAGGTATCCAGTCAATCTGCTGCGGTCACGGATTTGTCTCAACAGCTAAAGCTGACGCTTGACTACGATACCCACTATTCCACCGTAGTATTCTGGGCGGTTAAGGGCAAGGATTTTTATTGTCTGGAACCCTGGACTGCGCCTCGTAACGCTCTAGTGACTGGAGAACACCTACTGCATGTAGAACCGAAGGCGACCCTCAAAACAACGGTCGGACTTACGGTTACCTTGATTTAACGTGAATTCGATAGCCCGATTTTGTGTGCGCTTTACGCACACAAAATCGGGTGTTTTGGGAGTTTTCGCTTTGCGAAAACTCCCAAAACACCCTTTCGTCGAACTGGCGTTGATTTAGGAGATTGTCCTAAATCAATATTCCTTATGTAGGGGTGCAACGCTTGTTCCCTCTTTTACTCCGATTCCAGTTCAATCCTGTTGATGGGAAAACTGGTAAGCTCCCAGGATCGACAAGACAATGGCGATCGCTAATAGCACTGGAATGGTGTACCAGGGAAACTGCGCTAAGGGGGCAGACACAGCGGCCCGTAATCCTAGGCTGGTGTAGGTGAGGGGTAGGACATACACGATGACCTTCAAAGCCGCAGGTAGGGTGCTGGGATCAAAGAAGGTAGCCCCTAAAAAAGACATGGGAATAATCAAGAAATTATTGTAAAGACCTACACTTTCTAGGGATTTCACCTTTAATCCCACCAACACCCCTAGCCCTGCAAAAACAGCACAATTCAGGATAATCAATAGCCACAATAAGGGATTCAAGTAGCCCCAAAATCCACCACTGACTAGGGT
>JAYKHH010000335.1:0-3163 GCA_035285265.1 Leptolyngbyaceae cyanobacterium
CCGATCTAAATTCCGCACCGCCTCTGCCTTCGCCCGCGCCGCCATCAGTCGAGCTACCTGTTGCTGCACCTCCGGATTGAGCAGGAACTCCTCTAACTGAGCAAAGGGCACCACAGGTAACTTGAGACTTACCCGCATCACCTGTCGGGGTTCCTGCTTCGGATCATTCCAAGCCAACCGGAACCAGCAAAGGTCAACCGATTCAGGCAGGGCGGGTATCTTCAATCGCATCACCACCTCAATCGGGTTCCCCGCCACCAAATTCGATAATTGATAGCGGCCCGAAGCAGTCTTATCCAGATCGTTGAACACCTCCACCAGTTCCACCCCAGCTTGTGGCTCAATCCCCAGGCTGACCGTATGCCCCATCGTTGCCATCAACCCTTGGAGTTCCGTCTGAAAAATATTGGGTAATTGCTGGGGCGATTCAATGTAGTAGTAATTGCCATCCCCACTGCGGGCGATCGCCTCCAATAAATCCTCACTGTAATCGTTCCCTACCCCCATCGTGGTTGTACTCACGCCCCGTTTCGCTAACCCATGCACATCCGAAGCAATCACATCCGGATTTGTTTCCCCCACATTCGCCAGCCCATCGGACAACACAATCACCCGATTCAAATGCTCTGGACGTAAATGTTGACTCACCTGCACACCCCCCGCCAACCATCCCGCATGGAGGGCCGTACTACCACGGGGTTGAATCCCAGAAATTTTGCGAGTAATTGCCGCCTTTTCCAAAGCAGGGGTACTAGAGACAAGGGTTTCCACCCGATCATCAAAAATCGTCACACTGACGCGATCGCTCCCTTGCAAATTTTCTACCGCATAGCAGGCCGCCTGCCGCGCAAACTCAATTTTCTGTTCACTGCTCATCGAACCCGAACGGTCAATCACAAAACCCAGATTCAAGGTCGGTCGCTGGAGTGTTGCCGCTGGTGTCGGGGGGATAATTCTAACCAAGAGATCCAAGGTGGAAGCACGGTCAGTAGCCACCACAGGACGTAGGGGAATCAGTTCAATTTGAGGCATGTTCATTTGGGTGACCTCCGATGGGGATGGGTAGTAAGGAGCAGTTGAGCGATCGCTTGCAATAACGTTTCTTGTTCCTGGGGACTCCGAGGATAGATAAAATCATCTCGAACCTGGATTTCTAGCCCTGGTATCACTTCTAAGCGTGTCCATCGAGAAGCCGCCGCAGGTTCCAAAGGCGAAAACTGAATGGCCGCATCCCTCACCGGAATCGGTGCCATCCTTTCTAGGGGAGCCGATGCGGGTTGACGGTGCTGCACCTGTTGAAGAAAGGCCAAAGCAGGATTCGCAGGGGTGACCGTGAGTTTAGCCCCGCCCTGCAACAGGGCCTCTAGTTCAGCATTGTCGGGAGCGATCGCCACTTGGTTAATAGCACTGGCCCCATACCCTTCCGCTAGCAGTCGCCGAACGAGTAGCATTTGTAAGAGATGACGGTAGGTATAACGAGCTTCCCGTCCCGCTTTAATCGGCTCATCCAGCATCGACAAACTACTGTAATGCCGCACTAAACGGGGAGTCACCTCTTCCCGCACCCTCGTATTGCCGGGGGATTCTGGCAGAAACTGAGGCAGTAGCTCATTCGTAATTTGGACGAATTCCTCCAAAGTCCAAGAGGGATGATCCTGGGCAAACTGTTGCAAACTTCTCATGGCTTCTATGATACTGCTTGCACTCCGAATTGTAAATAACAATTCCAATAGGAAGCTTTTTGCTCATCCCCCAACTATGTGATTGGAACCCACCCATTGTCTTGAGAGCTTTCCGATATTCCTAAAACTGTCCCCCTTGGTAGACAAGGCTTGAAAGAATTAGACTCTTAGTGAAGAGGACTTCTAGTGAAGAGGACTTCTCAAAATACTTGCCTGTTGCTTGTAACTAATCACTCCAGCCTCAACGGCTGGTCAGTTGCTAATCATCCATCCTGATAATCATTCATCCTTACAGTTTCCAGAAGGACGTTAAACGGTGCTCTCTGTCCCTACCTCTCGTCAATTCTCCCGGTGGATTGCCCTGACTCTCAGCATCATCTTGCTGATCGCAACTCCAGCGTGGGCTAGCAATACTCCACAGACGGATCTACAGCCTTTGGATGTGAATATAGAAAACGCCATTATTCAGGCTGAAGCTCAGAACTTACAAGAAGCTGCTAGTTATTACCAGGCATTTAGAGAAAAATGGGGTGAAATTGAAGATGGTGTCAAGGCCAACTCCCGCACCGCCTATCGGGCGATTGAAGATGCAATGGGTGAAGTCAAGGTTGCCCTATCCATTCAGCCTGAGAGCAGTTCACAACTAGTGGCTGCCCTTAAAACCCTGCACGCCACCAATCAAAAATTTATAACAGGAGAGTTTGCTCAGGAAACGAGCAATTCTCAGACTCCAATCGATACCCCGTCCCCTAGGAGCAATCAAGTTGCTATTGGCAGCTTGATGGAGTACCTGAAGCAAGCTGAGGCAGCCCTTGAGACCCCTGCCCTTGGAACTGATCAGGTTGCAACCGCCGCTAGCAGAATCAAACAATTCCAGACGGACTGGGTAGAAGTAGAAGGATTTGTGGCCGCTAAATCTCGTGAGGCTTATAGTGCCATTGAAAATAATATGGCGATCGCCTACGGACTCGTGCGTTCAACCCCAGCCCAGGTAGCAGAAGCAAAGAAGGCGATCGCTCAACTTCAACACGACCTACAGCCCTTTGCCGAAAAGACCTTGCAATACAATCTATTTGATTCTGCGGTAATTCTGCTACGGGAAGGCATGGAAGCCCTGCTGGTATTAGTGGCACTAATGGCCTTTCTGGTGAAAAGTGGTCATGAGAGCCAAGGACGCTGGTTATGGGTCGGAGCCGGAGCCGGACTCATCGCTTCAGTCGCCACTGCCCTAATAATCCAGTTGATTTTTGCCAATATCCCCGTTGGTAGTAACCGAGAACTGTTAGAAGGCGGGACAGGTTTAGTAGCGGCTGCCCTGCTGTTTTATGTCAGTTATTGGTTACATAGCAAGTCTTCCATGGGGGCGTGGCAGGGCTATATCAAAGAGAAAGCAACGGCTGCTATGGCAACCAATAGCGTTTTTTCCTTGGCGCTCCTGTCCTTTCTTGCGGTTTACCGGGAGGGGGCTGAGACGGTTCTGT
>JAYKHH010000336.1:0-3693 GCA_035285265.1 Leptolyngbyaceae cyanobacterium
TTTACAGATGGCTGACTCTACTTCATGATACTGCTCAGGAAGTAAGCCCAATTATAACTACCCCCGTTTTGACTAACTTACGAGTAAAGTCTCGTAACGTTACAACACATGGATCTAGCCCATGAAAACCGCTGTAAGCTACCAGGATAACTTCTCAGCTAAGCTAATCAGCTTTTAGATTGTGGCAACTTTAATTTATTCCTACCCCACTCTTTACCCTGGCATCTTACTCAAACGGTATAAGCGATTCTTTGCAGATATCGAATTGGCTTCCGGGGAGGTGATCACGGCCCATTGTCCTAATACCGGCCCGATGACAGGGGTTTGTACGATTGGTAAACCTGTGCAAGTATCCCAGAGCGATAGCCCCACCCGCAAGTTGCCCTACACCTGGGAAATGATTCAGATCTCAGATACCGTGCCGACTTGGGTGGGAGTTAACACATCTTTGCCGAATCGGATTGTGAAACTAGTATTAGAGAAACATTTACTACCTGAATTAGGCAATTACCGCGAAGTTAAATTTGAAGTTCCCTACGGTACGGAAAAGAGCCGAGTGGATTTTGTCCTGCTGGGAGAGCCACTAGACCGTCCCATTTATCTAGAAGTGAAAAATACTACCTGGGCAAAGGACAATCTGGTGCTGTTTCCCGATACGGTGACGACACGGGGACAAAAACACCTGCGAGAACTCACGGCATTGCTGCCCCAGAATCGAGCTGTGATGCTCTACTTTATTAATCGGGGTGACTGCACTCACTTTGCCCCAGGAGATAGCGCTGATCCGGTTTATGGTCAGTTATTTAGAAGTGCGATCGCCCAAGGTGTAGAAATTCTTCCCTGTCGATTTGAAGTGACTCCTAAAGGCGTCTACTACCTGGGTTTAGCAGAACTGCAATAACCTCACCCGCGTCCCCTTTCCTAGCTTGAGGAGAGGGGGCGCGGAAAGCCGAAAACTGACTAGGTATAGGGGTGCCTGTTTGCAGGATGGTTCTATCCCCGTTTAACTAAAACCTTATCCCCTTCCACTTTGGCTTCATAGGTCTGGAGGGGTTGGGTAGCAGGCCCCTTCAACACCTTCCCCTTGGTGTCAAATTGAGCGTCATGGCAGGGGCAAACGAAGGCTTTTTGGCCGGCCTTCCATTCCACAATGCAACCATTATGGGTGCAGGTAGGATTGACTGCGAGGATAGCATTAGCCTTGGCGGGATCATTAATCACCAACACGGGCTTCCCTGCCGTTTTGTCGTTTAGAATTTGCTTCTTTTGTCTTAAATCAGCAACGGTACCAACAGCTTGGAACCCCCCTGTTACCGAACTGGCATTTGCAGCATCAGAGGTTGATTCTGCTGTGGTATCGGAAGAACAAGCTGCGATCGCAACTGGTAATGAGCTTGCAACCAATCCAACACCGACCCATCCTAAGAATGTACGACGATCCATGCTCACCTCTTAATTCAATACAGAACGCTTACGGGTGAAAAATCTTCATAGGATTTCCACCGACCCACTTAATGTTAATTTGATTTATAACCTATCCAGAAAAGTTTAGATTTGCATGAATAGTATCAAACGTGCATTTCGGCAATATCATCGCAAGCTAGCGATCGCCCTGTCTCTCCCGCTCATACTGACCGTGATCACGGGTATGAGTTATACCATTTTAGATGAGTGGTTCAGTCAAAGTCGGTTGGCTCAAGAGCTACTCCGAATCCATAGCGGCAGTATTTTTGGACTCGGAAAAGTTTACCCAGTGCTCAATGGCTTAGGTCTGCTAGGGCTTTTAATCACAGGGCTGAGCATGACCAACCTCTTTGCCAAACGTCCTGGATCTTCTAATTGAGGCTCCCTATTTCATCTCTCTCTTAGAGAAATCTC
This sequence comes from Leptolyngbyaceae cyanobacterium, assembly GCA_035285265.1. GTDB lineage: Bacteria > Cyanobacteriota > Cyanobacteriia > JARCMD01 > JARCMD01 > JAYKHH01. The sequence goes on from JAYKHH010000336.1 coordinate 1,879, forward strand.
ACAAGTTGCTCTAACTTGTTCCAGGCAGCACCACTCTGCAAAATCTCTTTGGCTAACTGAATGCCCTGCTGATAGGCTTCTAGGGGATTATCGGTGGGAGCTACTTTGCCACCCACTTGAAGTGCCAAGGATGCGTTCAAAGCTACGACATCTTGTTGGGCTTGGGTGCCTTTACCTTGGAGGAGCGATCGCATAATCTCGGCATTTTCCTGCACATCCCCTCCTTTTAAGGCCGTCGTTGGAGCATGATCCAATCCCAACTCCTGGGGATTCAGGGCAATTCGCTGGACTTGTTGGTTTGATAAAATTGCCAGATCGGTTAAATCGGCTAATCCTGCCTCATCTAACTTTTCTCGACCATGCAAAACAATCGCTTGCTGCATTCCTAAGTGAGATAAAGCCTCCGCTACAATCTCGACCAAACTAGAGTTTGGAACTCCCATGACTTGCCCCGTTGGTCGAAACGGATTCACCAATGGCCCCAACAAGTTAAAAATCGTCCTTACCTTTAAGGTACGGCGCAAAGGAGCCACCCCTTTCAGGGCTGGATGCCAACCCGGAGCAAAGAGGAAGGTAATACCAATTTCTTGTAGAGCCGCTTGAGCCTTTTCAGGACTCGTACTTAAATTTACACCTAGGGCTTCTAGCACATCGGCTGAACCCACCTTACTAGAAGCAGAACGGTTGCCATGCTTAGCGACTGCCACTCCTGCCGCTGCCGCTACAAACGCGACTGCTGTTGAGATATTGAAGGTGGAAGCTCCATCGCCTCCCGTGCCACAGGTATCAATCAGGGGAGTAGGCAAAGGAGTTGGGGAGGCAGGCAGTGGAGATGCCTGGGATTGCAGCACCTGAGCCATGCCTGCCAGTTCTACTGCCGATACACCTTTTGCTTGAATCGCAATCAAAATCGCCCCGGACAAGACCGGGGGAATCACTTCCGTTAACCATCCCCGCATTAAATCAGCAGCTTGCGTCATGCTCAAAGACTGATGATCTAACAATTGTTGGAGCAGGCTGGACCAAAGGGGCGAATCGGGCGTTAAGAGGCTATCAGCAGTCGATTGAATGGCAGACATACTTCTGGGGCTGGGGCTTAAGGAATAGGGATGGATCGCAGCAAACGGTCAATAATCGGTTTGGGTCGCTGTCCTCTAGCTGGGATAATCCGATGGGCTAGGACGTGGGGAGCTAGAAACTTCACATCATCAGGGATGACATAGTCTCGATTCTCCAGAAAAGCCAAGGCTTGGGAAGCTCGCTGTAAAACCACCGTTCCCCTAGGACTGGCTCCTAGCACAATCTCTTCATCCTGGCGGGTGGCTCGTACCAAATTGAGGATGTATTGCTGCAAAGAAGACTCTACCTTAACTTGAGCACATAAGGTTTGCAATTCTTGAATCTCTTCCAAGGAAAGGCAAGGCTCTAACTCATTAACTGTGATGCCTTCCTGTAAGCGCTGTAACATCTGTAGCTCATCTAATTCCGTGGGATAACCCAAGGTTAAGGAGAGGGCAAACCGATCCATTTGGGCTTCCGGTAAAGGAAAGGTGCCTTGATACTCAATCGGGTTTTGGGTGGCAATCACAAAAAAGGGATTGGGAACGGGGCGAGACATCCCATCCATCGTTACCTGTCGCTCCTCCATCACTTCTAACAGTGCGGATTGGGTGCGGGGCGTAGCTCGATTGATTTCATCCGCTAATAGCACATTGGCAAAAACAGGGCCAGGTAAAAATTCAAACTTTGCAGTGCCGGGGTTCCAGATATTGGTGCCTGTAATATCGGTCGGTAGCAAATCTGGCGTACACTGCA
>JAYKHH010000337.1:0-6038 GCA_035285265.1 Leptolyngbyaceae cyanobacterium
GAGGAGGTTTTAAGCCTGCCTGTGCCGCCCCCTCTAGGATGGCTGCTTGAGATGATTTCAGGGCAACTTGCCCCGCCGTAGCATGAATTGTGATGAGGTCTACCCCGTAGCTCGCTGCTGCCCGACACGCCCCCGCCATGGTATTGGGAATATCATGAAATTTTAGGTCTAGAAAAATGCGTTTTTGCCGGGTTTTAAGGGCTTTGAGAATTCCAGGCCCGCTGCTGACAAATAGTTCCAACCCCACTTTCCAGAAGGTGACCTGAGGTAACTGCTCAACCAGGGCGATCGCCTGGGCTTCCGTCGGCACATCTAAGGGAACAATAATCCGCTCTGCAACTGACATGGGTCAACAAAAATAGCTAAATTAAGGGCTAGGCACTAGCAACCCATTCTACCCTGTCCTGTCTAGGGGATACTGAGAAGTGGGTCTGACCTCTGGCTCCTAAGTCCTCAGCATTGTGAGTTGCTATAGTTCGAGGAAAAGACTTACAGGGGCAATCACCATGAAAGGCAAACAGGTTTTAATTACAGGAGGTACAGGGGGCTTAGGTCTGGGGGTCACGTCCTTGGCTTTAGCTCAGGGTGCAGAAGTTACCATCCCCTACCATGAGATGCAAGCAGTCGAGCGGATGAAAGGACTGTTATCTCCGGCTGACCTGAGCCGGATTCGCTTTGTCGCTGCTGATCTCACCGATGAATTGATGGTAGAGCGATTGATTGATCAGATGGTACGGGTTGACGTGCTCCTCCATTTGGTCGGCGGCTTTGCTATGGGCAAAACCCATGCATACCCTTTGGTGGATTGGAAACGAGACTTTGACCTCAATCTCACTACCACCTTTTTAGTTTGCAAGCATAGTCTCCGACGGATGCTAAACCAGGACTACGGACGTATTGTGACCGTCAGTTCTAGAGGCGCTGTACAACCCAGTGGACAGTTAGCCGCCTATTGTGCCTCCAAAGCAGGAGTTGTGGCGCTAACCCAGGCGATCGCTGACGAAACGAAAGGTACCAACATCACTGCCAATGTAGTGCTTCCCAGCATGATTGACACCCCTGCCAATCGAGCGGCTATGGGAGATGCTAAAGCTCACCTATGGGTTAAGCCCCAATCCCTAGCTGAAGTGATTTGTTTTCTCGGTTCTGAGGCAGCCCGTGATGTTCGAGGGGCTGCCATTCCCGTATATGGAAGTATGTAAGCCCCCTCCCATCTGCTCTCTCCTCTACCCATCTCTCCTCTACCCATCTCTCCTCTACCCCAGTGAAGTCACTCGGTAGCAATCGTGGGGGAAGTAGACCAAGTATGATGTTGCACCAGGGTATGAACTTGCCACTGGGGATCGGATTGAGGATAATCCGCTCGGTAGTGTCCCCCTCGGCTCTCCGTCCGAAAATGAGCACTTTTAAGAATTAAATAGGCGATATCTAGCAAATTGCCTGTTTCTCCCCAGAAGCGTAATTGCTGGTTCGCATCCGGTGCATCTAAGCGAGCAGGCTGACCGGGGGATAAATTCTGGAGCGCTTGACTTAAGGGATATGCTGCAAATTCCTGCCGCCAGATTTCCACTTGGGCGATCGCCTGTTCCAAGGTTTTCTCTTCTCGGCAAATCCCCGCACTTTGCCACACTAAACGCGGCAGTTCTATGCGAATAGCTTCAATCCTGGCAATATCCAAGGGCGGCAATTCCATCAATGGCAAAGAGGCAGCAGGCGCAACTGGTTGAATCTCTAGATGCCTAAGCTGGGCACCGAATACCAAACACTCCAATAGGGAATTGCTGGCTAAGCGATTGGCTCCATGAACACCCGTGCTAGTGGTCTCACCCACCGCATAGAGCCCTGGGATGGAGGTACGGCTGAGTAAATCCGTGTCGATGCCGCCCATCCAATAGTGGGCTGCCGGCGCTACAGGAATTGGTTCTTGAAACAAATCAATGCCCCACTTCTGACAAACCTGAATAATGTTCGGAAAGCGGTGGCGAATGGTCGTGTCTGGGATTGGTTTGAGATCCAACCAAACATGGGCTGTGGCTAAATCTGGCTCTGTTTTCTGCAAGTGGCTAAAGATAGCTCGACTGACCACATCCCTGGGAGCCAGTTCTCCACTCGGATGGTAGTCAAAGGCAAAGCGTCTCCCTTGACCATCAATCAGGTGGGCTCCCTCCCCTCTCACCGCTTCACTGATTAAAAAATGCGGCGCACCCGGTTTGGTCAAAGCCGTGGGATGAAACTGGACAAACTCCAAATCTCGCAATAAAGCTCCCGATCGCCACGCCATCGCTACCCCATCCCCCGTACTTAAGGCAGGATTTGTCGTTTGAGCAAACACCTGACCGCCACCACCCGTGGCTAAGACCACAGCTCCAGCCCGCACCCAAACCACCTGTCCTTGGTACACCACACTAATCCCTTGACATCGCTGAGTTTCAGGTTCTATCCATAGCCCCAAGGTAAAGGTTTGCGACAGAATTTGAATATTCTTACGCTTGAGCACCTGAGCTGTGAGTGTACTCACCACCTCTCGACCTGTAGTATCGGCAGCGTGGAGCACTCGCCTACGGGAATGGGCTGCCTCTAAGGTCAAGGCTAGCTCTCCATCATGACGGTCAAAAGCCACCCCCATGTTAATGAGCGCTTGAATACACTCCGAAGCTTGCTCTACCAAAAATTTTACGGATGTAAAATCACATAACCCCGCTCCCGCGTGCATCGTATCCTGTACATGCAAGGCGGTCGAGTCTTCGGGGTCAACAACCGCTGCAATGCCCCCTTGGGCCCAATCACTGGCAGAAAGGGAAACCGTATCTTTGGTAATCAGAGCCACTCGCAAGGACTCAGGTAAACAAAGCGCTGCATACAGCCCCGCCGCCCCTGCACCTACGACTAAAACATCAAAGGACACATCAGGGGGTACATCAGAGGGCTGAGATAAATCAACCGATGCGAAGGTAGAGGAATTACAAGTGGGGGAATTACGGGTGGGGGAATTAAAGGACTCTAAAGCCGTATTCAAATAAGTATCCAAAAATAAAGATGCTCCCTGAGGATAGGTTGAACGGTGAAGCTTAAACCTATCTTTACAGAGAGCTACGAAGTTATCTAATCGAGACCCGATAAATCGTGTCTAAAACAAACCATTACAGGCAATGACTACCTATAGATACCGTTGTTGAAGCGATCGCCCCCTTCAACTAACGCACTTTCAGCAGGGGATACCGTGAAATTAGAGAAATTAGCCTTGAGCGTTTCCTTTTGGCGATCGCTTAACCCTGGAAGCGCCAAAACATCCTCAACGCTGTTGTAAGGAGCATTCTTGACAATTGCCTTCGCCAAGGTGGGATACATGCCGGGATATTGTAAAAAGGCACGAACATTTGTGTTGTTTAAGTCAATCTTCTTACCAAATTCCGTCGCCAACTTGTCATCCATGACATTGCGAGGAGCTGCTGACTCAGCCGCCAAGACAGTCATCGGCTGCAGGGTCAACGAGTTAAGATTTCCTGCCATAGCTCCTTCAGGCAAACCTAACCACCCTAAGCAACCCACTAATAGACTCAAGAGTGCTACCAATCGAACCAATCGTTTCATTAACCCAATCCTCCCTCTAGGCAAATTAAAATCTATACAGTTTTTACTTAAAGCCTTGCACTCCAGGGCCAAAAGTCGTGCAAAACAGCAATTACCACAAAATTGCTAAAGTCTAGGTTACCGTACCCAGGGACATGGGGGAACATTCTTGCTGCATCACCTTCTTTGAGATGGCAAAGCGGGGTGTGGAGATCCCTATAATCCATCCCCAATCCCTGATCCCTATGATCCCCTGACACCTGACACCTGGCACCCGACACCTACTTCACTAGGGAAAAAGCGTGTCTATAGCCGTTTTCCCGATCGTAGGAGTGTCGCCTTGATTTTTGGGGTCTTTCCAGTTGAGAAATCTATCGAGGGCATCAAAGGAACAGGCATGGGTTAAAGTTGGCGTTTCGTAGCCCTTCAAATGAACCGTATGCGCCTCAAACAAAGTTTGATTGGCACCAATCTCGAAGGCATACTTGTAGGTTGTCTCACCAATTGCCACATTGAGGCCAATTTCTTTAGTAGAAGACTCAAGCCGGAAGGCTGCATTCACCGTGTCTCCGAGCGCAGTATAGTCTGGGCGATCGCCACTCCCCGTGTTTCCTACCATGGCATAGCCCGTATTAATGCCAGCTCCAATTCGGAGGGGGAATGGTAGAGGGTATTGATCATTCAAGGCACTAGTGGCGTGGTGCAGATCACTGACAGCCCGAAAGATTCTTAACATCTCTTCATTGCTGACCCCTGAGGCATGATGAATCCACACGGCCATCACCGCATCCCCAATATACTTATCTACCCAGCTACCATGCTGCCGAATAATTTCCCCAGCATGACGGAACCAGGAACCAATCACCTCAGACAGAATCTTTTCATCTAACTGCCGGGTCAGCACCGTGAAGTCTCGAATGTCAACCACCATGACCGAAATTAAGCGGCGTACATTGAGAAGTGCTGTAGCCGTATCTCGATCCTGGGACTCGGCAGAATGTTCCGATGCAGTCCGAAGGGCTGGACAGTGGAACTCCATCTCTGTTTGACCTAAGGTCAAGCTATCCCCACTTTGTAGCTTCACAGGAATATTGACGCGACGACCGTTGACAAAGGTGCCATTACGGCTCCCTAGGTCAATTAAATAAAACTCTCCATTTTCCATGAATTGCAACATCGCATGGTTACGAGAGATCCAACGATCCGGGAGCACAAAATTATTGTCGTCACTGCGTCCAAATGTCCAGCAGCTACCGCTCGCCAGTGGGAGGTGGCGATCACCGAATTCTGTCCGCAGCAATAAATGAGGGGAAGATTGAAAAATCACTACAGCCTAATTTTAAGGATTAGTTCCTAAAATGCATCCTGACACATTCATCCATACCTAGTTAAGGGTTAAAAAACAAGTTCTTAGAAACCTTAACTTCAGCCAGTACTTAGGTAAATGCATCTTAATTCTGCTTCTACTAGCTTCATGGCTTTAGCCGTGTATTTACTGAATAGTTTGACCTACTCTCAACCCTGATATAGACTCCTCCCCAAATATAGAATAATTACCTCAATGTTAATCAAGAGTTTTCCAATTTACTACACTTAATTTCCATAGAACATCAATCGAGTAATATTCTATACATAGATTAAGAATGCTCCATGATTTTATTACCGCAACATTATCAATCCAATTCAGGAAAAGAGCAAGCATAGGTAAGGGTAGATTGCTCGTACCCCTTCAGATGCACCGTATGTTGTTGGAACATAGCATGTTTAAAGCCTAGTTCTGACAGATATTGGTAGGTACTTTCTCCTAAGGCCAGATCTAAGCCAAGTTGCTTCGTAGCAGATTCCAGACGGAAGGCTGCATTGACGGTATCTCCGAGCGCTGTATAGTCGGGGCGATCGCCGCTCCCTGAATTTCCTACCATGGCATAACCTGTATTAATGCCAGCTCCAACCCGTAAAGGAAAAGGGAGGGGGTACTCCTGATGCAAAACACTGGTCATTTTGTGAAAATCTTTTGCAGCCGCGAGAATGCGGCTAATTTCCTCGTAGCTGAGCCACTGAGAACTGTGTATCCACACGGCCATCACCGCATCCCCAATATACTTATCTACCCAGCTACCATGTTCGCGAATGATCTCTCCAGCCCGACGAAACCACAAACCCATGACTTCAGATAGGAGCTTCTCATCTATTTTTCGAGTCAAAACCGTAAAGTCTCGAATATCCACGACCAAAACGGAGATTAAACGGCGCTCGTAAGTCGCAGACGTATCTCTAGCATCGGGTTCTAGCAACTCTTCCAGTTCGGGATTTTCCTGGGGATTAAAAAACTCTAATTCAGATTGACCCAAGGCAACACGGTCACCACTTTGAATTTTGACTGGAATGGTAACCTGGCGATCGTTGAGGAAAGAGCCATTGCGACTTCCTAAATCGATCAAATAGAACTCTCCAGTTCTAATTTGCTG
>JAYKHH010000338.1:0-8149 GCA_035285265.1 Leptolyngbyaceae cyanobacterium
TCAAGTGCGCTCCGTTACGGTCAAAACTCGGCGCATTGATCCCAATGAGCTAAAAATCCGAGAGCCTAAGAAAAAAGAGTTGACAACGGTTGAGGCATCTTTACGGCTGGATGCGATCGCCTCGGCTGGTTTTGGCATGTCTCGCAGCAAGATGGTTGATTTCATCACCAGTGGGGATGTGCGCGTGAATTGGAAGGAAGTTACAGAGGCCCGTTACCCCCTTAAATCTGGGGATCTCGTCGCCATTCGCGGCAAGGGCCGCTTAGAGGTTGGGGAAATTGCTGTAACTAAAAAAGACCGCTATCGAGTGCAACTGACTCGACTGGTGTGATCTTGTGAACCTCACTTCAAGCTCTACCATCTGGTTAGACACCCGCCCGACCGTAGGGGCACCCACAAGGGGTTGCCCCTACTAGGGACAGAGGCGATCCCTGAGCCAACTTCCATCTGCTTGGCGACGATAGCGGAGGCGATCGTGCAGACGACTGGGCCGTCCTTGCCAAAACTCAATCTCAGTTGGGAGAACCCGGTACCCACCCCAATGCGAGGGACGGGGAACTTGTTGATCTGGATATTGTTGCCCTAGGCTTTCCAGACGTTCTTCAAGCACTTCACGGCTAGCTACAACTTGGCTTTGCAGAGAGGCCCATGCCCCCAAACGGCTACCCAGGGGACGGCTCTGAAAATAGGCATCTGACTCCGGGGCTGAGACTTTTTCCACCTGACCTTGAACCCTCACTTGGCGCTCTAGCTCTGCCCACAGAAACACCAAACTCGCCTGGGGATTTTGAGCTAGCTCCTGCCCCTTACGGCTTTCATAATTGGTATAAAACACAAATCCCCGTTCATCCAAGCCTTTGAGTAAAACAATACGGGCCGATGGTATCCCGTTTGGGGTGGCGGTTGCCAAGGTCATGGCGTTGACCTCTGGTAACTGGGCTGCTAGAGCTTGATCAAACCAAATCTGAAATTGCTGAAATGGATTCAGGTCAGCCTCAGATTCATTGAGTCCCTGGAGGGTGTAGTCTTTACGGAGGTCGGCAAGAGGAGAGTTCACAGGCTGAGGCATTTCTATGAAAAAGGTTTAGTGGCTTCAGGAAAACACTGCTAACCGTCTCGTCCTATACTACAGACTGAGGCTAGCGATCGCATCACCTCTACGTACCTAAGGCGGAACAAATTGTTCACCCTTAAAAAAGTAGTAGGCGTCAAGTTTTAGAGTTAGGGCAGAGAGGGAGCAGATAAGCAATGACGTTGCTACTAGCAGGAGATATTGGTGGTACCAAAACTATTCTACGGTTGGCGGCAGCTTCCGATCAGATGACCTTACAAACTCTCTATGAGGCAAGTTACTCTAGTCAGGATTTTTCAGATCTGGTGCCGATTGTGCAGAAATTTCTGGCAGCAGCCACTCAAGTTTTAAAATCTGCTCCAGTCCTTACTAAAGCTTGTTTCGGTATTGCTGGCCCTGTTGTTAATAACACATCTATTTTGACCAATTTGAACTGGTCACTCACTGCTGAACGCCTAGAACAAGCCCTCAACATTGATCAAGTCCGGTTAATTAATGACTTTACTGCGGTAGGCTATGGCATTTTAGGTTTAAGTGCGGCTGATCTGTACCCATTACAGATGGGAGCACCCCAAGCAGATGCTCCCATTGCGGTGATTGGGGCTGGGACGGGCTTAGGGGAAGGGTTTTTAATCCGACATGCCAGTGGGTATCAAATCTATGCGTCGGAAGGGGGACATGCGGACTTTGCACCCCGCTCAGAGTTAGAATTTCAGCTTTTGAAATATTTACTAGAAAAACATAATATTCAACGGGTGTCAGTGGAACGGGTGGTTTCTGGCCCCGGCATCGTCTCGATCTATCAGTTTCTCCGGGATGCCTACAGAATGGCGGATGGTCACACGATCGCCAATGAATCTCCTGAGGTGGGACAAATTGTCAAAACCTGGGAGCAGGAACTGGGTCGGACGGAAAAGACCGTTGATCCCGCCGCTGCGATCGCCCAAGCTGCCTTAGAGCGCCGCGATCGCCTGTCTGAAATGACAATGCAGATTTTTGTAGAAGCCTACGGAGCCGAAGCCGGTAATCTCGCCATGAAACTGCTGCCCTACGGCGGGTTATTTATCGCTGGGGGAATTGCTGCCAAAATCCTACCCCTTGTGCAACAAGGTGGGTTTTTGCGAGCCTTTCTTCAAAAAGGTCGCATGAGTTCCTTGCTAGAGGCTATGCCCATCCAGATTGTGCTCAATCCCCAAGTTGGACTCATTGGAGCAGCTCTCTGTGCTGCCCAGTTATGACCCCATCTCGGTCAGCAGCAAAATTCTGCCCTGTCCAGTTTCCTAGGTAGGAATGAACTCGCCCCTTCTCCCCTGAAAAAGCTACCGTGTCTCCATCCGTCGGTTGTTGGGTATTGCCAGCCCTTTTGGCCCCCTAAATCCCCCAATTCTGGGGGACTTTGATGGTTTGAAAGCCCCCCAGAATTGGGGGGTTGGGGGGCTAAGAGAACTTGTGTAGACACCGTAGCCTGAAAAAGAGGGGTTCCAGGAGGTAGGCACGTCTAACCCTGTTTGGCTCGTTTGCAATCTGGCACTGTTCGATTCCTCTCCCTGTCAGCCTGATACCTGACACCTAATTCCCTAACTGTGCCCGCAGTCGTTGGATTTCTGCTTCTGCCTGCTCAGCCCGGAGGCGTTCTTGCTCAACTCGGAGGTCAGCTTGCTCGGCCCGGAGGCGTTCTTGCTCAACTTGTTGCCTCATCTCTTCTTCGGGTAGCGGTACCAACTGGTGCTCAGGTGTGAAGAAACGCAATTTACCTTCAGAAATACCTAAGTAGAGTTGGAGTTGTTGACTCCACAGCCAACCCTCGCCCGTAGGTGTCAGTTCCTGATAACTACCATCTAAAAGGTGAAAGCCTTTGAATTCCAAGGTGACGGGGTCAAACCAGAAGTAATCTGGGGTGCGGAACGTATCTTGATAGATTTGTTTTTTTAAGCCTCGGTCAATGGCAGCGGTCTTGTCCGATAAGACTTCTAGGATGACGTTGGGATATTTGCCATTTTCTTGCCAGACGACCCAGCTTTTGCGGTCTCTTTTTTCTGCTCCCAAGACCACAAAGAAATCTGGCCCTCTAAAATCCTCAGATTTACGCTGATTCGGACTGTAGTAAATGGTGAGATTCCCGGAAGCATAAAAATCTTGGCGATCGCGCCACCACCATTCCAATAAGCGGATCAACAGATCAATTTGCTTGCGATGAAAGTCAGTTTCCAAGGGAGGTTCGTCACTCCATAAATCACCGGGAGGAAAAACAACCTCATCCTCAAGATCTAACAGCACGGATTCCGAAGTTACAGTCTGAGCCATACATCATGCCTCTTCTGAGTGCTTTATTTATTCTAGCGACAATTTAATTTTCACTCACCTTTACCGCCGCATCTGTTCCTTCATAGCTTTGGCAGCGATCGCATATCCACCATCTGCCCCATCAATAAAATGTACCTGTCGTCCATGCCGTTCAAAGATGAGACAAGTCATGAGAGCGCGATCGGAAATATGACAACCATAGACTAATCTTCCCTCTTCAAACTTCTTATCTAGGTAAGAAACAAGTTTTTTACGTTGACTTGGATGACCTGAGATCACCATTCGCAAGAGATCATCAAATTTCTTGTGGTCTGTAGATTCCACAACAATCTTTTTGTAGAGTCCCCAATCCATCTCTCCAATTTTAACTTTGAATTTCATAAAAAACCATCCCAGAAAAATTTCTATTTTGATTTTAAGTAAGTAAAATTTTTGATAAATCCATCCCTTGGATTGAGTGAAGATTGTGGTTTCTGTGGCTAGCTTTTGACTGTTGAATGAGAGGTTTAAATTGCTCTTGACTACAGGATGAAAATTGTGTTCAGATCCATAAATTCTCTGAATTTGTGTAATCACTTCTCGATAGATCTTATTGCTTTGAGAGTCACTCGGTGCTGTTGCTAGGACGAGAAGGGTAACAATTTCTCCATGCCGACTGGGAATATCTTGCCAGCGACATTCTAGCCCTGAAAAATCTGCATTAGGAATCAGGTTGTCCATCACAGGTGCATAGAGGCCAGCAGTAGCAACATCTTTAACGAGATCCGTGGCATAGGTCAGACCACCCCCCTTAAAGATGGCTTGATCATAGTTTTCCGAAACTCGTAATTTGGCAATTTTTAGTTCATGACGAGGTGTTACAACAGACACTGGAACAATGCCAACTCGTAACTCCATATCAAATCCCTGCCTTGCTAAATCTTGAATTCCCAGTAGGGCTTGTTTAGCCTCATTAATCATTTGGGGCGGAATTAAAATAGAAGCTCCGTCTCCTCCAAATATGAAGGGGATTTCGATATTTCTAGCAATATTTAATATGGCAACAATTGAGCAGGCTCCCAAGGAATTAACATTTTTATACCGACCGGACTCGATCGCCTGAGTGGATCCTTTAATATCTGTGATAATAATCTGCCAGTCTTCAGGGACTAATACATAATTACTGGAATCAGTAATGTCCAAGAATTTTTCTAAAGCAGGTAAGTTGGAATAAAAGTTTTCTGTAGACATCTTGTAGTGCTTTACAGGCTTAGCTGAACCCGTTTTAAATTTCACTATCGAAAAGACTGCTATCAGAGGGTGTTTGAAATGGGTAGCGTGAGGTCGCAGAATGCACTGCAGCCCATCTCACAATGATGGCAAAAGTAGGTTTTTTCGTTGAAGGCGGGAACCATCTTCAGCATCAATTCTCACCCAAGGAGACTTTTCAAAAAACCTCTTAGGAGAAATCCTGGCTATAGGGAGGCTCCTAGCTTAAAACAGTACCTTCCCTCCCCGTCTCAGTTGTGATCAGCATGTGCTCTCCTTAGCCTCGGTCGGGATCGCCAGAAGCTTCCTGCTGATCCTACCCAACTTGTTCTGTCTAGGCCAGGGAGCTTGGGACTCAGATCCCCTCAATCCAGATTTCTCCATTTACTTAGGGATCCCTGGGGAAGAAATCCTTAAGAAAATATCAGTTGGTAGTCGGGTTTACAGCCAATGGGGATCACAAGTGTTAGTGTGTCTATATAAGACAAAACATAATGTAAGGAATCTTAATAAGTATGGCTCAATTACTAGACCCTTTACCCTCTGATAACTCTGAAAATATTGTTTGCTGCTATGTAAACGCGACTAGCAAGATTCAAATTGCTCGGATTACCAATATTCCTAACTGGTATTTTGAACGAGTCGTTTTTCCAGGACAGCGTCTCATTTTTGAAGCCCTACCAGAAGCCCAATTGGAAATTCACACCGGAATGATGGCTAGCGCTATCTTATCGGATACGATCCCCTGCACATCGCTATGGCTGAAGGAACAGGTTACCCCTGAGTTTAACCCCGGTAATGAACAGGCTAAGGAAGAGGAAAACGAGGCCGGAAGACCCATTACTTCTCCATCCGCAGCACTACTGAGTTCTGCTTCCGTATAGTCTTCCTTCCCTATCAGTCGTAAGCTGTTAGGCATCTGAACTGCACATTTTGACCTCTGAAGCCCTTGCTGTAACAGGATCGGCTCAGACATTCAAATGAATAACAGCTTAGCCTTGCTCTACTGCTTAGAAGTAGACAGTATTTCCAAGGGCATCCTGGGTGGGTGCCCTTATTTTTATAGAAATCAATAGGTACCCCTATGACCATGCTTGAGATTTCGATCAGGAGCATACAGTTGCGTACTCCTGAACTGGAATCTTTGAGCATCACGTCGGTCAGGAGTAACCTCGCAGGACTAACATAAAAGAGTAAAAATCCTGAATACGCTGAGTGTACCTTGGACTTACCTTCATTTATTTGGCTGTGGAAAATAGCAGCTTGGTCAATGGGGTTCTCCCTATTTGCCTACTTATGCTTAGCCATTACGGGTACCGGTCTCTTTTGGACTCGCCAAACGCGAGCCCAAGTTCCCTCTTGGTTACGCCCTTTGCATTTCGGTATTGGCATGGCTCTCGTTGTCTTAGTTTTATTGTTATTAGCAATCGGCATTGTGGGAACTTTGGGGCACTATGGCAGTCTTAATCACTCTGTACATCTCTGGGTCGGTTTAGGGGTCGTGGTTCTAGTCTTGCTCTCCGCTGGGAGCGCCACCCAAATTAACCCGCAACAGCCTTGGTTTCGTTGGCTACACATTAGTGCTAACCTAGCTCTCTTTATAGGATTTGCCTTGGTATCTTTCACCGGGTGGCATGTTGTACAGAAATATCTACCCTAGGTAACAACGCTGGCAATAGGTTGGTTAATTACTATAAGATCGAAACCAAATCAATAAATATAGTAAAATTCTCGTAATATTATTGACAAGTTTACTAATAGGGAAGAGTATCATCCATTATGCTTAAGTGAATATACGGCATAATCAAACTGATTTGTTGGTTGCCAAGATATGTCTGATGCTTTCCTACCTTGTTGTTTTTTAGTCATAGATCCGAATGGCATGCCTGTAGTACAAAAAACCAGGAAAGGGCGTTATGCCTTGGTATTCTTGAACCAGGAGGATGTTATCCGCTATCGCCAGCAACTGGCTGAGATTTATCAAGCAGCGCAGGCAGATTTTGCGATCGCAGCCATGCCCATTCACCGGATTGAACAGTTACTCAACTTGGAAAAACTGAAGGCGTATATTATTCCCAATGGGATGACCCTACAAGCTGAGTTGGACTACAGCCCCATTTAGAAATTCATTTTGTCTAGCTCCACTGCCTACCTCCGATTTGAACACGTTAGTCTCAGTGCTACATCGAGTTCTCAGTCTTTACTGAAGGATCTTTCCTTTGAGGTGAAGCGAGGCGATCGCATTGCGATTGTGGGGGCTTCTGGTGCTGGCAAAACCTCCCTGCTACGACTCTGTAATCGCCTCAGTGAGTTAAGCGCAGGTGCTATCTATCTAGACGGTCAGGAGATCCGACAAATCCCAGTATTGCAACTCCGGCAAGGGGTCACCCTAGTCCCCCAGGAATCCAAGCTATTGGGGATGACGGTGCAAGAGGCACTGGCATATCCCTTGAAATTACGTCAAATCTCGGATGCTGTCATTCAACAGCGTGTCAGTGCCTGGGTTGAGCAGTTGCATATTCCCGGAGAATGGCTCCATCGAACGGAACTACAACTGTCTGTAGGTCAGCGACAATTAGTAGCGATCGCCCGTGCCCTGATCATCCAACCCCAACTTCTTTTGCTAGACGAACCAACTTCAGCCTTGGATACCGGCAGAAGTGTCCATGTGCTTCAGGTGTTGATGAATCTGGCGCAAGAACAGCAAACTACGATTCTGATGGCCAATCATCAATTAGATCTGGGGCAGCAATTTTGTAACCGAGTGCTGCATTTGCACCAGGGAACCCTAGTCCAAAATCTACCAGGGGATCAAATGGATTGGACTCAGTTACGAGAATCGCTGGTGCAAGCAGAGCAAAACAATACCCAAGAATGGGCGTGATACGGGAATTGAGTGGTTGCTTTCATCAGGGCGATCGCTGATTTTTAGACCTTGTATAATGTAAAAATATTATCAAATCAAGAGGAACTGTGATGCTGACCTCTGATGCCCCTAAGACTTTATATGGAAGCGATTTTTACCTTTGGGTACAAACTACGGCTGAACTTTTAAAGGAAGGCAAGTTTGAGCAACTTGATCTGGAGAATTTAATCGAAGAAATTGAAACAATGGGGCGCAATGAAAAAAGAGAATTAAAATCTCGCTTAACCGTTTTGATAGAGCATTTATTGAAACTGAAATATTGGACAGAAGAGAAAGAGGCAAATGCCAGGGGTTGGCGTAGTACGGTTGTAGAACAAAGAGAACAGCTTCTTGATCTTCTTAAGGATAGTCCCAGCTTGAAAATCGTCTTAGAGAATATTTTTCTTGATTGTTATGAAAATGCCAGGAAAAATAATATTAGGAAATATGCAATCTCTCCTCAGCTATTTCCTGAGCAGGTATCTTTTTTATTAGAGGAAGTCCTGGATGAGGATTTTCTACCATAGTTTTGAGCATCATAGTTCTAATCAGTATCTGACCTTTTTGGTTCAACCTAAAAGCTCAGAACCCAGAACTCAGAAACGGCAGCTTTGTATCGA
>JAYKHH010000339.1:0-5587 GCA_035285265.1 Leptolyngbyaceae cyanobacterium
TCCTGCTCCTTATCAGTGAATCAACTAATACTGAAGCTTGCTATCAACTAATTACTAGAAGTAACGCCTCGCTGATGCAGTTGCTCCATAAAAAATTCCTCCAAGGAGGGGCGAGCGAGATTCATGGCGATCAATTGTGCTGCCATGAGACGTAGGCTAGCCATAAATTCCTGAGGATTGCCCACTAATTTGCCTTGCCAAGCCCCTTCATGAAATTCCAAATCGGGGATCCATTTTTTCAATACCTCTGGATTTCCACCCTTAACCTTGACATGGTAGGTATCAGCCACCCCTAAAAGTTCATTGAGGGAACCGACACAAATTAAATCACCTTGGGCCAAAATTGCCACGCGATCGCAGATCTTCTCCACATCAGAGAGCACATGGCTATTAAAGAAAATCGTTTTTCCTTGCGCTTTTAGAGAAAGAATAATTTCCCGGATTTGGTAACGGCCCATGGGATCTAGACCCGACATCGGCTCATCCAGAAAAATCACCTCTGGATCATTCATCAACGCTTGAGCCATACCAATGCGCTGCAACATGCCTTTGGAGTAGCGACGGAGTTGCTTTTTACGGGCAGCAGACTGGGCTAACCCCACGAGATCTAATAATTGGGGAATCCGCTGGCGTTGCACCGATGCCGGAATCTGAAAAACGTTGGCGGCAAACTGCAGAAACTCCCATCCGGTCAAATAGTCATAGAAGTACGCATTTTCAGGTAGATAGCCGATTCGTTGTTTGACCCTGCGATCTCCCAGGGGGTGCCCCAACAAGGAGCCCCGTCCAGCCGTGGGCCGCACAATTCCTAACAGAATCTTCAGAAGTGTGGTCTTGCCCGCTCCATTGGGCCCTAGCAAACCAAAGGTTTCTCCTTTAGCCACATTTAGGGAACAGCCCTTCAGGGAAGTGATGGTTTGGTTCAGCCAGAATCCTGTACGGTAAACCTTTTTGAGGTCATGGGTTTGTACTACGAGGGGACGGTCAGGAGTCTGCACCTCAATGGGTAAATCGGCAACGGTATCCATAGAGCTTGAGAGTTACCTAAGATTGATCGTAGTGAAGTATTCAGTATTGAGGATGCCCAAAATTATGGATCGGTCTAAAGTTGTTGCCATCATTACAGGAGCGATCGCGGTAATTTTAAGCATTGCCTATCTTGCGATCGTACAGTTCTTGGACTTCCGAGGGGAAATGCGACCTGCACCCATCGATATCAGTTATCACGCCCCTCTAATAGTAACGGGTCAGGTAGGAACTTTACCCACCCGACCCGTTCACCATAAACCAGGATGACTTACCTAAACTGGGAGCGTTTTGAAAGACTGTACCTTTTAAAACACTCCCATGAGCCAGTTCTATTATTGAGCTTTTAGCAGGCTGGCAAACTCAAACTTGCCATTCTTCACCACATTCCCCGACATGGTGGTTAGGGTGGTGTCGCCGTTAGCATCAAAGCTCCATTCCCCTAGAACGCCTTTAAAGTCCTTGGTGCCCATCACAGCATCCCGGATGGCAGCGCGGTCATTTTTACAAACCTTGGCAATGCCCTCCACAACTACCTTGCCAGACTCATAACCGTAGGCAGCGTAGGCTTCCGGCTCAGCTTTGAACTTAGCTTTGTAATTCTCGTACCAGGTTTTACCTGCCCCTGTGAGTTGATTACCAGGTACTCCACCGAAGGTAGCAAACACACCTTCCGCATCCTTACCCGCCGCATCAATCAAGGCTTGTTCAAAGATGCCATCCGGCCCCATAAACTTGACTTTGTCAGCAGTCATGCCCACGTTTCGCATGTCTTTGATCAATTGCCCAGCATTGTTTTGGGTAATTCCCCCAAAGTAAATCAGGTCTGGGCCTAAAGCTTTGATTTTAGTCATTAAAGCTTTGTAATCGCTGGCTTTGGAGTCAATGCCTTCATGGCCTAAAACTTCTAAGCCAATCTTTTGGGCAGTGGACTTGAAAATATCAGCAATTCCTTTTCCGTAGAGTTCTTGGTCATCCAAGATAAA
This sequence comes from Leptolyngbyaceae cyanobacterium, assembly GCA_035285265.1. Taxonomy (GTDB): domain Bacteria; phylum Cyanobacteriota; class Cyanobacteriia; order JARCMD01; family JARCMD01; genus JAYKHH01. The sequence goes on from JAYKHH010000339.1 coordinate 2,013, forward strand.
AACCTTGGTCAGGTTCATGGTTTTTGCCCAATTAGCACCTGCAGAACCTTGCAGATCGTCAGCAGGAACCACACGAGCGTAGTTACGCTTGCCATTGGGATAGTAAATATCAGGCTCTTTAGCTTCGCCTTTACCAGGCTTGGTTAGACCAGGGTAGGTATTTGCGGGGCTAACCATGACTAAATTAGCTTCATTTAAAATGGGAATCGCCAGTTTGGCCGCACCAGAGTTGAATGTACCGATATAAGCCACCACTGACTTATCTGCCACTGCTTTGTTAGCATTGGCGGTTGCTTGAGCAGGATCCCACTTGCCCGCTGCAGCGGTGGCATCATCCATGGCTTCGTAAACTAGTTTGAGCTTGCCATCGCAAACCGTTGAGTTGACTTCATCGATGACTTGCTGAATGCCATTGACAATGGTTTGGGTCTGTCCCAAAGCACTTCCGGTCATGGGGAGGCTAGACACAATTTTTACGGTATTTTCGTCAACGGGGGCGCTAGCAGCAGGACTAGAGGTGGCCTCAGGGCTACCAGCAGGAGGATTAGCAGCGTCTTGGCAGGCAGTTAGTACTCCTACACTCAAGGTGGTTACTAATAGGGCGATCGCAAAGCGGGGCTTAAATTGTTTAACGGAAGTAGATTGATTCATCGTGGTATTTATACTCCTCAAATTTTCACCAGGGTTACACTTGAGCTGTGAACTGGGTGCTTATCCAGTTTACGGCGGGCGTGACAACTCCAACTCTTAAAATAATCCATCCAGGGATATTTTAGTGTGATGATGGAGACAGCTCTTGCGTGAAGTACCAAGTTGATTACAGCGGAAGTTAAAGCCCTGGGAGAGGATGTCAACTTTTTTCGCAAAGGGTATTCTCCTCGGTTCAGGTCATTGGTCGGCGCAATTTTAGACTGACCGATCTGATTGAGGTGGAATTACCATACGGCATGACCCGCCCCCTACAGCTATAGCAATCCTACTGAGATCGCTAATGTCTAGCACCTGTAGACCGGAACTCAGCAACACAAATCTCCAAAAATCCCCTATGACTTCTAGATTTTGATTGCACTTGCTTTTTACTGCACTTGCTTTTTACTGCACTTGCACAGAAAAAGAGTAGCTAAAGCCCTTGTAATTTGAGAAAACTTCTAAGGCATAGTTGCCGCTGACGGGCAATTGGGTCTGCCAAGGGGAGCCATTGGGTAAGTCAGGATTGTCCTGTAACATCTTGCCATCGGGAGTCGTAACTGTAGGCGAAGGCCCCTTGGTCGGGGTCATAATCAAGGTCTGCCCCTTAGTAGCAGTTAGCAAATACCTATGCCTGCCACTGCCAATTAACTGGTCTGAAATCGTTGCTGAATTGCCGTTCGCTGGGAAATTAATTTGTGCTGTCTTTTCCCCACAACTGCTCTTGGTACGATCCTTATTGACCCAACCTGTGACTGGGACGCTAATTTGTAACCAATTGCCCTGCACTGCTTCGACGGTGAGGTAGGTGCCATTATCTAGCTTCCCAGTTACATTATCTGGAGTGACGGATGGGCTAGAACGAACATTCAGGGGTGGGTTAGGGTCATCCACGATCGCCATCCGAATGACACAGGTGTCTGGTTGAGTTGCAACAGATGCGGGGGGCTGATTTGTTGCAGGACTACTCACAGCCACAGGGCTAGGACTGGAGATCGGTGGACTGGGGGATGGGGATTCAGGCTGGGAACTGGTGGCAATAGGACTTGCTACCGGAGCTGAAGCAGATGGGTTGGCATCCGGCGTGGTTGGAGTGCAGGATTGTAGCAAAGCATAGGTAATCCCTAGAGTCCATGCCAGGGTAAAGCCAATTTTGTTTGATAGACGCTTTTTAAAGGGCATATCTGGATCTAATTCCTCAAGTAAAACTATCCTCAAGCAAACCTATTCTCAAGTAAAACTATGCTCAAGTAAAACTATTGCATTCGATCGATCGTGCGATACTGTACTGCTTCAGCAACATGCTGGGTTTTGATCTCTGAGTCTCCTGCTAAGTCTGCGATGGTTCGCGCTACTTTGAGGATGCGATCAGTGGCTCTGGCAGAAAGACCCAACTTACGAATCGCACCTTCTAACAAGGTGCGGGTGGCATTGTCTAGTTTGCACCAAGTTTTCAGGTGACGGCTCTGCATGTCCGCATTGCACCGGAGGGTAGGTTCGTCCTGAAACCGAGTGCTAGCCGCATTACGAGCTGCTTGGACGCGATCGCGCACCGTCACCGAAGACTCCCCGGTAGGCTGTTGGGTAATTTCCTCTGGTTTAAGACGGTTGACTGCCACTTGCAGATCGATTCGATCCATTAACGGGCCAGATAACTTCGCCCAATATTGCTCCCGTTGCCGAGGTGAACAGGTGCAGGGCTGCAACGTATCGCCAAAGTACCCACAGGGACACGGGTTGGTACTGGCAACCAGGGTAAATTGAGCCGGAAACATGACAGATTGGCGGGTACGAGAAATGGTGACAAAGCCATCTTCTAAGGGTTGGCGCAGAAATTCCAACACATCCCGTTTGAATTCTGTCAACTCATCTAGAAACAATAGTCCTCGATGGGCTAAGGAAATCTCTCCCGGTCGCGGAAAGCTCCCGCCGCCGACTAGAGATGGCCCAGAGGCCGAGTGGTGGGGACTCCGAAAGGGACGGGTGGAAACCAACGACCCTTTTTCCTTGAGTAGCCCAGCCACCGAATGAATTTTGGTGACTTCTAGGGCTTCAGCAAAGGAAAGGGGCGGCAGAATGCTGGGCAAACGACGGGCTAACATGGTTTTGCCACTTCCGGGGGGCCCCACAAAAATCAGGTTATGACCTCCGGCGGCGGCAATTTCCAAGGCCCGACGGCCATGGGACTGACCCTTTACGTCCTTGAGATCCAATCCGGTGAAGGGCGATCGCGCCAATTCTTCTCCCACATCGACTTGGGTTGGGGTGTAATGTTCTGGAGCATTGAGGAAATCTGCAACTTCAGCCAGTTGCTTAAAGCCATAGACTGATAAACCCTGAACCACAGCCGCTTCTGTAGCATTTTCTATAGGCACAATCAATCCTTTAATCCCCATTTTTTGAGCGGCAGCCGCGATGGGTAAAACCCCGGCGACAGGACGCAGGCTGCCATCTAAGGAAACCTCACCGAGCAGCAAATAATCTCCTAATAGATCGGGACTCACTTGCTCGGAAGCAGCCAAAATGCCCATACTAATTGGCAGGTCAAAGCTAGGCCCCTCTTTTCGTAGGTCTGCGGGGGTGAGGTTGATCACAATTTTTCGCATCGGAAAGGCAAAGCCCGCATTCTTTAAGGCTGCTTTCACCCGCTCTCGTGATTCCTGTACTGCTACATCCGGTAGACCAACAACTACAATTCCCGGTAGACCTCCGGATACATCGACTTCGACACCCACCTGTACGGCATCGATTCCAACCAGTGACGCACTCCAAATTCTGGCAAGCATTGATTCTTCCCTGGGATTGCTGTCAGTATAGTGCTCGTTGATTCTTCTCAGACAAGAATTTTATCGTTTCTCAAGGCTTCCAGAAGGACTATGAGAAAATAA
>JAYKHH010000340.1:0-3659 GCA_035285265.1 Leptolyngbyaceae cyanobacterium
CCTTAGCCAGAATAGTTTGGCTGTCAGTTTAGGCGTGGAACGGGGCAGTGTATACCGTTGGGTTCATGAAGTGCGTGACCCTAATGCAGAAACGGTTGTAGAGATTGTCAAGGCGATTAGGGGACTAAATCCTGCTGCGGCTGAAGAATTTGTTCAAATTTACCTAGGGAATGTTGCTAGCGGAAAAGCAGACGGAAATGAGGTCAGCAATCAGAGCCATGATTAGAATGCTCCTTATTAGGCTGACTATTAGCAGGCAGTTCTATTTCCTCATAACCAAAAGCAGCTAACTGATTGTCATCGTTGGGTGAATTGGGCGATGAGTTCTTCGCGCGATCGCCAGCGCTGTAATGGTCTTACCACTCCCCGTCGCCATCTTCAACGTCCCCCGCCCCTTATTGGCAACCCAGTTGGCGATCGCCTGTTGTTGATAATCCCGCAAAGTCAGCCAGGACGGTAAACTTGGAACCCCTGCTCGTTTCTGTTCAACTGGCTCCGAAGCAGCTTTATAATCCCCTTCGGAAGGGTAGAAAAGTCCTGAATTAGATTGCCGCGATCGCTGCGGTACTCATCCTGAATAGCCAGATCTCTTAAACTCAACTCAGGCACCTCCCAGAACCGAAATCTCTCCGCACCTCTGTTTCATCTCCCTCTACTTAAGAGTTGTGGGTTGTGGTTGATTTTATGTTTACCAAAGATTCCCGTGAACTCTGTCGCTCTGCTTATGCTCCTGGCGGGTAAGTTCTGCTGTGCGTGCCGCCTCCTTCCATTCGTTGATAGATTTCCCCTCATGGGTGCGATCGCTAGTGTTCAGGGGTTAATTGGAGGTGAGGGCGATGTCGATGGGATTCCGCCTTAGCTATAGCAAATACTGGTTCACAAACTCTTCTGGTGTGAAGCACTCAAATTCCCCTGTCCTTTGAGCTAACACCCGAATTAACTTGTGGTTGGAAGAAACAAAGCACCCTGCTTTACCGGCCTTAGCTGTTAAGTAGACACCTATATCCTCTCGCGGTATCACACCAGACAACTCTAGCTCACTATATTCCTGGTCATCCAACAGCACATAGCAAACATTTAAGTTTTGCCAAATGCGCCCCAACAATTCACCACCCCAATCCTTGTTTCTCAAGCGTCTGGCAACCCTTGAGATCTGCTCCAAGAGTTCTTCTGAAACCACAACTTCCACTTGTGCAGAGCCTTTCCGCCCAAACCCCACCCACTCTAGAATTCGGGATTCAGGACTCTCAGAGTCAGCCGCACCAATAATATAGACATTCGTATCCAGAAAAATACAAGCAGGAGTCAATCTCATGAGCCATTCTACTTCTGAGCAGATGTGGGATGACGCTCCTCCCACATTTGTTGCTTGATCTCCTGCACCAAGTCAACAATCTGTTCCCGTGAATCATAGCCAGCTTCCACCAAAGCCTGCCGGAACTCGTGTTGAAAGTTCTCCAAAGGCATAAGTTTTCGGTGAGCATGTTCACGCATCCCTACCAGAGCCGCAAACGCATCCAACCCTACCAGAACTGCCTTCGCCTGTTGATCAGTAGCTAAGATAATCACTTCTCGTTCAGTAGTAGCACGTTCAACAAGCTGAGAAAGTGGGTCACTCACATCCGTAATCCTGACAATACTCATCGTTTTACCTGAAGTTAAGGAAGGGGTACTTCCATATTAGAGGGAGCACAGAATTAGAGGGAACACAGCGTGATCTTGATGGAGTGTCATGGAGTCCTATGGGGAATCACGAGGGCTCCTGCCCAAATCGCTGGATTAGTTCTTCTCGCGACAACTGTAGCAACAGGGGCATCAACTCAGCCGATGGCAGTTGTCACAGAGAGGTCATGATTCTGGATAGCGGTTCATCCAACTCCCCAAACCTGACCTTGAGTAAGCTCTCGACTACCATTCTCCGCTCTTCTTGTCTTCCCTCTGCCAACGCCTCTTGATAAACCCGTGTTTGCTTTAATTCACCAAGTCCTAACATGACCTCAATCTCCTCCCGGCTTAAATGGGTGAACTTATAGACAATGATAGTTTCTACCAACTCAATGATCTCGGACTGGGAGATCCCACGCATCGCTTCCTAGCCTGCCCGTGCGATGAGCTGCCGAGCTTGATCGGGTGCCGTCTCTTCTGGCTCAATCACCAGCTTCACCAGTCCCACACTCAACGGTAAAGTCCCAGCATCCCCTAATTCATTCAGGTACACTCGCCTCATTTTGGTGCTTTCCAGCAACACCTGATGCAGCCTAGTACTCCAGGGCGGAAATTCGGGTAGGGTATAAATGACCGAATTCCCTTGCCAACCCGTATGCCTTGCCAACCCGTGCCCCTCAATCTCAGTCAGTCTGAGCACCAAGTCCTCGAAAAAATAGCCCATCGCCCCAGCACTGCCCAGCAGATAGCCCAACGGGCACGAATCGTCCTCAAAGCCGCTGAGGGCCAAAACAACGCTGAAATTGCCCGAACCCTCGCCATCAGTGTCAAGATGGTACGTCAGTGGCGACGACGTTGGGTAGAGGGAGGGTCATCGGCTCAGTCTCTGGAGGAGCGATTACAAGACCGTGAGCGCAGGGGTGCCCCCTTAAAATTCACGTTGGAACAGCAAGTAGAATGTATGGCGATGGCTTGCCGAGACCCCATGGAATACGGTCGTCCGCTCAGTCATTGGAGCGCTCATGAACTGGCCGATGAATTGATGAAACAGGGTCTCATCCAGCAAATCTCGCCTCGCCAAGTCGGACGCTGGTTAGCAGAAGCAGAACTCAAACCCCACCAGTCTCGGTACTGGCTTTTCCCCCCCTCATGACTCCCAGTTTGAAGAGAAGGTGGCAGACATTAGCCAACACTACTTGAGTGCGCCTCAACGCGCCCAACAGGGAGAACGCACGATTAGCATTGATGAGATGACCGGCATTCAAGCGCTCGAACGCGCCCGCCCCAGTTTGCCGATGCGACCCGGCAAAGTCGAATGTCAAGAATTTGAGTATATTCGGCATGGTACCCAAACCTTAATTGCCAATTTGGATGTGGTCACTGGAAGAGTAGTGGCTCCCACGATTGATCAGCAGCGCACAGAAGCCGATTTCTGCTTACATTGTCAACGCTTAATTGCTTCTGACCCCGATGCTAGCCAGTGGCATTTGATCATGGACTGCCTCAATATTCATCAGTCTGAATCGTTGGTACGATGGATTGCAGATCTCGAAGGACTCTCACCAGAGACCTTAGGGGAGAAGGGGAAGTCGGGTATTCTCCAGTCGATGGACACCCGCGCTCAATTTCTCACCGATCCCAATCACAAGGTGGTGTTTCATTTCACCCCTAAACACTGCTCTTGGCTCAATCAAATTGAAATTTGGTTTAGTATTCTAGCTCGCAAACTCCTGCGAAGGGGGAGTTTCTCCTCCAAAGCGGATCTCAAGCAGCAGATCGTAGACTTTATTGCTTACTTCAATCAAAAGTTAGCTCGTCCGTTTCAGTGGACGTTCAAAGGCAAGCTTCTGACTGTATAGCCCTATCCAAACTTACGCCTCAGAGTACTAGGGTAAAGGAACCGTAGGTATTGGGCTGTGTACCTTGGTTGAAGCTACCAGATTAGCGATCACTAAACCATCAGTTCAGTGGTTTTTTTGCGGCAAACTATCCAC
>JAYKHH010000341.1:0-3990 GCA_035285265.1 Leptolyngbyaceae cyanobacterium
CATGTTGCAGGGGGTAATGGTGCTATAGCCATTGGCAATCCCGACAATCGGCTTGGTAAAATCTGCATCTCCAAACCCAACGGCCCGTAGCATGGCTCGATTGGGCGATCGCGCATCCCCTTGGGTAACGACTTGGCTTCTAAGATTGTCAGGCATTCTAGATTCCTTGAATTTACAAACAGTCGGTGTTACAGCCGTTTTTGCGAAAGCATACTACCCAATCCCGTCTGAGAACCTGTTTGAACCGGGTAGCGTGACGTTAAAACAGGCTCCTGCTCCCACCCTAGAAGCACCAGAAATGCTGATGCTATCGTGCCCATGAGAGCTTCTAGTCATCCATCTCATCGGAGAGGGCTTTTCAAACAGGTTCTCATCGTGATACCCAGAATTGCAACTATCGCGATCCTAACTCTACAAAAATTGTGACTAAACAATCATGGTACAAACCATGAGTTTGCGTTATGGTTCGGAAGAATATGGGATAGAAGAAAACAGGCTATCAGTAAGGATTTTTTGGTAGAGAGCCTCAGACAGCTATAATACTGTCTCCGAGAACCTTAAAATCCTATATTTAGTGAATTGTATTAAGCAACCAAGGAGCAAAATGGTTTACTCCCAGGTAAAGGTGAAATAGGCAATATGAGTGTGGATGAAGTATTACAGCAATATGCTGCCGGAGAGCGGAATTTTCAAAATGTCAATTTAATGGGAGCCAATTTAGCGGGGTTAGACTTGAGCCAAGCTAACTTCCGAGGCGCTAACCTCCAGTCAGCAAACTTGCACCGAGCCAACCTCCAGGAAGTCAACCTGCGGGAGGCTAACTTACAGCAAGCGAACCTCTATCAAGCAGACCTACGGAACACCAACCTAATTGGAGTCAACCTAACGGGTGCAAAGTTACTCAATCTCCAGTTCAATGGATCAAATCTACGGGGAGTGAACCTCGGTAACCTTGACTTAACTGGAGTAGACTTCAGTGAAGCCAACCTGAATGAAACCAATTTTCGGGGGGCAAACCTCAGTGGCGCTAAATTTCTGGAGGCTTGTTTAAGCCGAGCCAATTGCACGGATGCTAACTTAACGGCTGCGGTTTTAGAGAATGCTAACTTGAATAATGCCATTCTCAACGGAGCAATTTTAAGAAATGCTAACTTGAATAATGCCATTCTCAACGGAGCAACCTTAGAGAATGCCAATCTTCAGGAAGCCTCTTTGAATCGCACCAGGTTGAGTGGCGCAACCCTCACGAATGCAGATCTCAGTGGGGCGAACCTGCGGGGAGCCAATCTCAGTTGGGCAACCTTACGGGGAGCCAATCTCAGTCGAGCTAACCTCTACCGCACCAACTTAAACTGGGCTAATTTAACGGCAGCCATTTTGAGCGATGCGGTTTTGATGAATGCCAAACTGGTGCAAACCAATCTCCGGGATGCCGACCTAACGGGTGTAATTATGCCGGATGGAGCCACTTACGATTAGAAGCGGTGCTGCCCTGAGCGGAACCGAAGTTTACAGATTAATTTGATTTGGAAGCTATTTATTCTCGATCCTGAATTACTGATTGACAGGAACAGAGGTATTTCTAGGGGTTTTCTGAGAACTCATGCGATTCAACCAATCCTTGCCGAGTTGAATCGTGACATCAGACTCTAGACTGCCCGTACTCTCGACTCGGACTTCACCGAACCCTAGGGAGCGACGAATTGCTTCTGCCTCTTCACTATTCCCCTGTTGAGCAATGATGCGAGTTTCACCCAAGGATTCCCGCCAAGGGTCACGCACTGAAATATTGGGATAGCCCGATTTCTCCAGGGTGTCGATTAAGGTGTCAAGCGCTTTGGGCTGACCTGTCGTATCTTGAATTGCCAGTCGCAGACTAGCAGGGTTTAGCAAGGGTTGAATTTCTGAACCGAGTCCAAAATACTGAGAAACCATCGCTTGGATACGGTCAGCACTGGGCAGCCAATAACTGGCATCGTATTCTCCCGGAGCGCTGAATTCTCCAGGCACCATCAGCATTTGTACTTTGGAGCGATCGGTTTGAGTTCCAAAGCCTACGAGTGCCACTAATTCTTCAACACTCAAGTTAGTGTCAATGTGAGATTGAATTACGGAGAGGATTTTGGGAAGCCTCGCTAAAGTTGCAGGGTTAAGAGCTTGCTCTGCCAAGGAACGCATCATCATTTGTTGACGCTGAATTCGACCAATATCGCCATATTCGTCGTAGCGGAAGCGTAGGAACTGCAGGGCCTTATCCCCATCCAAGCGTTGCTTGCCTGCTTTTAAATTGATGTATAAGTGTTGGCTATCGTCTTGGTACTTAATGTCCTTAGGAACATAGACGGTTACGCCCCCTAAGGCATTGATCAGCTTTTCTACTCCTTGCACATTGACACGAATGTAGCGATCGATGCCAATGCCTCCCAGCAGTTCACTCGTAGCTTGGGCGCTCAAGGCAGGGCCACCATAGACATTGGCAGCGTTAATTTTAGTGACACCTGCACCTTCGACGTAGGTGCGAGTGTCGCGGGGAATTGAAAGTACTATTAATTTTTTGGTGATGGGGTCAAAGCGCAGCAGCAGCATTGTATCTGACAACCCCTCAAAGGAGTTGATCACAGCTTGGTAGCCCAAATGCTTGGTCTCCGGAGGAGGATTGCTTACGTCCGTTGATAGCGTCTTAATTCCCAAAACTAAAATATTAACGGGGCGAGTCAACTCTGGGAGACGGAAGCTTGAGTTGGACGCAATGGGATCGCCATCTTGAGCAAAAATCTTGGCTTCCCTAGAAGTCAATTGACGTTGCATCAAGGGCGTTGTGGAAAGGGATACGGCTAGAAGTGCCCCTGCTGTTGCTGAGAGCATTGCTACCCCGGTTAGGCAAAATGCAACCCAGATTAACCGCAAATGATTTGACTTGGTAGATTTTCTACCTACAGGCTTAGTAATACGAGATTGCAGGGGTTTTTGATTAGACGGTTTCTGAGTTGGCACTGGATTCCTCACCACACAAAAGCCATAAGGGCTTTAATCTATCGAAGTTAAGCGAGAAGCTCTACCGTAGAGCTACTGACTGACTTATTTGTTCTCTGCTGCATGTTAACAGGATTTTTGGTAATCTGCTGCAAAGCTTTCATGGCCTGCCATTGACGCCTAGTTCTCTTGTACTGGACGGTTCGGGACAAGTTTCTGAAACGCTCGATTGGAATTACGGATATCCCTTTGCTTATTGAACAATGATGGGTCTTAGGAATTCCTCAGTCTAAGGAAATATCTTTGACCGTTATGCAAGCATATGATGGCCCCATCATTCGGTTTTCCAATTTCCGGTTCGCAAATTGCTTAGATTATGGCACTGGCAACCTCTGAAATCTAGGGAAGTCGTTGACTGAGACGACTCACAATGGGTAGTTTCAAGGATTTACGTCGCCACACTCTGACCATGAGCCAGATATTAACCAGGAAGTAGCCCGATGTTAGGAAGCTACTCATTAACAACAAAGGTAACGATAGGGATTCCGAAGTTTCTGCCCCTACTCCTAGCAGTAGGTAACCGAATAGCCACCCTAGGGCTAAGGTCACGGCTAAGCGACTGGCGGCTTTGTGATGGCGATCGCCCTGCCGACGATAGAGTGTCCACAGGGCTGGGAAGAAGCCAATCACGGGCAGGAAGTAGAAAAATAGCTGTAAATGCTTGAGGTCTTCATTATCAAAGGGATCGTCGGGCATAGGGGTCAGGTATTAGGTATCGGGTGTCAGGGAAGAAAGATTCGTAACGACTCCTCGACGAACAGCGATCTCATGAGGGGCTATCTACTTCGCTAGCCAACCAAAGAGGTCACTCACGGTCAACTGCAATTCTTGGGCAAAGGCTGGTACAGGCAACCGCATTTCTGGGTCATCCAAAACTTCCATTTCGCGGTTGGGATAGTAGATAAATACAGTGAGATCGTCTGGGTCGATGAGCCATCCCATTAGTGCCCCATGCTT
>JAYKHH010000342.1:0-5251 GCA_035285265.1 Leptolyngbyaceae cyanobacterium
GTGGATAATGCCACTCAACTCAATCTGATGCGGAGTTCTGTGCTTCTCAAACAAGCTGTAACCTTGCTAGAACTCAATTATCCCAGCATTGATGTAGAGGAGTTGAAATCATCCTTAAAGGTGAGTCAAGTCGTAGAGGATGATCACGGCGGTGGTAAGAAAGTGAATACCAAGATCTTTGCGATCGCCTACACCGACTCCGATCCCGTCAAGACCCAAACCGTCCTCCATGCCTTGCAGCGAGTCTATCAAAATTACAATCTAGAACAGCAACAACAGCGGCTCGATAAAGGGTTTGGCTTTATCAACGAACAGTTGCCCCACATGCAACATAAAGTCAATCAAGCTGAGGCATCCCTAGAGCAGTTTCGGGAACAGCAAAATCTGATTGACCCAGCACTCCAGGCAAAAGCCCTAACCGAGCGCTTGAACACCATTCAGCAAGAACAACAAACCACCCGTACCAAAATCCGGCATTTGCAAGCTCAATATACTTCTCTGCAACAGCAATTAGGGCGATCGCCCCAAGATGCCCTGATTGCCTCCCGCCTTAGTCAGTCCTCTCGCTACCAAAGCTTACTCGACGAAATCCAAAAAACTGAATTGGCCCTCGTAAAGGAACGCCTGCGTTTTCAAGACAATGCCCCCACGATTCAGGATTTGCTAGCGCAGCGTCAAAACCAGCGACGGGTCTTGCAGCGAGAGGTGGGACGAGTTCTACAGAATGAACTGCCTCCGATCCAGACGAGGGGAGAAGCCCTGCTCAAACAAGGACAACTCGGTAGCTTGGATCTGGGCATCGCCAATAAATTGGCGGAAGCTCAAGTGGAGTTACAAGCCTTGCAGGCTCAATCGCGAAGTTTACTCAATACCGAACAACAGTTACGGGCCGAGCTAAATCGTTTCCCTAACCTGATGGCTGAATTTAGCCGCTTACAACCAGAGGTGGAAATTAACCGCGCCACCTTGCAGGAGTTGCTCAAGGCACGACAGGATTTAGGGTTAGAACTCGCTCGGAACAAGTTTGACTGGCAAGTGGTGGAGCAACCGGAACTCGGCGAACGCATTGCCCCAGACCTGAAGCAAAATCTGTTGTTGGGCATAGTAGCAGGTTTAACCTTGGGAGCGATCGCAACCTTTCTGCGGGAAGCCATCGATGATTCTGTTCATACCTCCGATGACCTGAAAAAGCAGGTTGACTGGCCCCTCCTAGGCATGGTGCCAGAACTCATGAACCTTGAAGCCCAGGAACCCATCATTAGTTTGCCCTTTCGCAAGTCCTTGGCTCTGGCTCCTTCAACGCCACAAGTGATGGATTGGATGCCCTTTCGGGAAGCCTTGGATCTCCTTTACAAAAACATTCAATTACTCAACTCCGCCTCCGTCCTCAAATCCCTTGTCTTTACCTCAGCCTTGGCAGGGGAAGGCAAATCCACGCTGGCCTTAGGATTAGCGATGAGTGCAGCTCGTTTACACCAACGAGTCCTCTTAATTGATGCCGACCTGCGCCGTCCCAGTCTCCACAAACAACTCAACCTACCCAATGAACAGGGGCTAGCAACCCTGCTCACCAGTGAAACGCCTCTCCAGCACTTCACGGGAATTCAACAAATTACGTCCCCCAGCGATATTAGGATTGCAGTATTAACTTCTGGCCCCACCCCAGCAGATCCTGCAAAGCTCTTAAGCTCTCAACGCATGGCGGAAATCATGGCAGCGTTTGAACAGAGCTATGACTTAGTCATCCTAGATGCTCCCCCCGTGCTGGGTATTGTGGACGCGATCCTCGTGGCTTCTTTTTGTAAGGGTGTGGTGATGACAGGGCGTATTGGTCAAGTGACTCGCAGTGAATTAAGTCAGGCAGCAGCGATGTTGAACCGATTAAATGTGATTGGCCTCGTGGCAAATGGAGCCAATAGCCCGATTTATAACTATCCCCCTTACCCCTATACAGATCGTAGACACAACAGGCAGCAGCCTTAACATTCCCCTCTCCACGGGCAAGATGCCCGTTCTACGGCTGACCTAGACCCTTAATCCAGTGAGAGAGTTCCAGTAAGAGAATCCCAGTGAGAGTTATGACAAACCCTACCTCGTCCCTGAATGAATACTCTGGCCTTCCCCCTGAACCCCCAGAAGAGCAGCTTCCTAGCTATCAACTAAACTGGCGACAGGGGACGCTGGTGGGGCAATCCTCGGAACCCATTGCCGCCGACTATCTACCTCCCCTGGATAACAAACCTTGGTTAATTGCTTGCTTAAGGTCTTCTCCCGTACGACTGGTGCGTCTTGACCTGAATATGGGGGCAGAAAAACTGAAATTCTGGGCTGAGGCGGCTCAGGAAGCGGACAAGGTCGTGTTTCTCCGCATTCGTTCAACCTATTACCTACCTCACAAACAAAGTCCTAGGCAATGGCGATTGAAACGACTGATGGATGTTGTTGTAGCTATTCTGCTACTCCCGATCTTGTTGCCCGTGGGATTGGGGATTGGGCTGTTGCTGCGGCTTGAGGCGGCAACTCCTGTGCTAAGTCAAGAATGGCGAGTCGGACAACGGGGCAAACTCTTTCCCCTATTCAAGTTTCGCACCCGCGTAGAGCCTACGGACTCTTCTTCGGTGCAGTTCTCCCCGTCCTCTGGGGCACATCTATCTCACTCCCCCCCTCCCTTAGGCCAATGGTTGCATCAATCAGGTTGGGACAACCTTCCCCAACTTTTAAATGTGTTGCGGGGTGAAATTAGCTTTGTCGGGGCTTATCCCTGGAGATTAGAGGAGGCAGTTCAAATGAGTGTAGAGCAGCAGCGATCGCTCAATGCTTTACCAGGCATTACGGGGACTTGGTGCATCTCTCCATCTTCACCCTTAACTTTAGAGGTTCTCTATAAAAACAATCTGGAATATCTTCATCATTGGTCTTTGATCAAAGATTTAAAGCTCTTGTTGAGTGGGCTTTGGTGAATCTCCTTTTTTCCTGTGACCCTCCTAGACCCCACCCCAGCCCTCCCCTTGCCAAGGGGAGGGGGCCAGAGTTTCTACCTTTCCCCTTGGCGTTAGCCCAGCAATGCGATCGCGTTTTCTTGCTTCCCCCCTTGGCAAGGGGGGACTGAGGGGGGTCTAGCTATGGCATCCCAGCAGAGAGTTAGCCGATACCTCTTTCCCCGTGGTGCCTCTAGACCCCACCCCAGCCCTCCCGCGCTCCCGCGCCGCTGCGCTAAAGCCAAGGGGAGAGGGCAAGATCTCTCTCCTTTCTTCCCCTCGATCGGGGGTTAGTTTCCGCCTCACTTTCATTCCAGTTGAGTCGAGACATTCCCATGCATTTAAAACTTCCGTATTTTCTCCGCAGGCTGCTGAAAGCAACCGCCTTTTGGCAGGACAACTACTTGATTTTGCGAGAGTTCAAATACTTTCCGTGGGTTGCGATCGCGGCGATCGCCTTTGCCCTATTGGCTGCCATCTTTGAAGGATTGGGTCTGGGCTTTCTGCTGGCATTTTTGCAGAACTTTGTGAGTCCCAATGCTGAACCCTTTCACACCGGAATCGGCTGGTTTGATATTTGGATTTTAGGGATTCATACCTCCGCCACCAGCCGACTGTACCGGATCTCAGCTTTGATTTTAGTGGCGACCTGGATTCGGGCCGGACTGAACTACCTATCTGCCGTCTACAGCGAACGCACCCAACTCCTGTTGGTGGATCGGTTACGCAAACGCATCTTTGAACAATTGCAATCCCTCCAGTTAAGCTACTTTGCCAAAACTCGTTCTGGAGAGTTGATTAATACCATCACAACTGAACTG
Source organism: Leptolyngbyaceae cyanobacterium (assembly GCA_035285265.1). Lineage (GTDB taxonomy): Bacteria > Cyanobacteriota > Cyanobacteriia > JARCMD01 > JARCMD01 > JAYKHH01. Next base: position 3,800 of record JAYKHH010000342.1, read on the forward strand.
GGTCGATTACAACAAGTCTTTGGCTTGGGTTCGTTTATTTTCACGAAAGGAGTCACCCTATTTGCCTATGTTTTCTTGATTTTTCAGATATCCTGGCAGCTTTCACTGGTGTCGGTTTTATTGTTTAGCCTGCTAGCAGTCGGTTTATCCAATCTGAATGGTCAAGTCCGAGAGATTAGTTTTGCGGTGTCCAAAGCCAATGGTCGATTTACCGCGATCGCCGTGGAGTTGACCCAAGCCATCCGTACCATTCAAATCTTTGTTACCCAGGAGTTTGAGCGCAAACGATTCTATGCCGCCAGCACGGACGTGGTAGAAACTTCTACCCGTGCGGCTCGGAGTTGGGCCATCCGTAAACCCTTGGCAGAGGGGCTATCGACGACCATTTTAATTGGGATTATTGTGGTGGCGATCGCTGTATTTGTCAGCAATGGCACCCTACAGCCTGCTGCTCTATTGACATTCTTATTTATTTTGTTTCGCTTGGTGCCTGCTGTCTATGAAATTCATGGCAACAGTGCATCCATTCATAATTTCCGAGGCTCCCTTGAAAATGTTAAGGCCCTGCTTGACCCCACGGATAAGCCTTACCTACAGAATGGCACGATTCCATTTTCGGGTTTGCAGCGAGGAATTGAATTTATCTCCGTTGACTTTAGTTACCTCTCCAACCATCCCGTCTTACGGGACATTACGCTTACCCTCCAGAAAGGTCAAACCACAGCGCTGGTAGGGTCTTCTGGTTCTGGCAAGAGCACCTTGGCGGATTTGATTCCCCGCTTCTATGACCCCACCCAAGGTCGAATTCTGCTAGATGGGGTCGATCTCCAAAACTATGAGATCAACTCTGTGCGACGCAGGATGGCTGTGGTTAGCCAAGATACGTTTATCTTTAATACTTCTATTCGTAACAATATTGCCTACGGTTTGGAAGATATCCAGGACAGTGACGTGCTAGAAGTAGCCCGTCATGCCAATGCCTTGGAATTTATTTTGGAACTGCCAGAAGGTTTAGATACTCAGTTGGGAGAGCGAGGGGTGCGGCTGTCGGGGGGCCAACGGCAACGGATTGCCATCGCCCGTGCCTTACTTCGCAATCCAGAGCTATTGATTTTAGATGAGGCCACCAGTGCCTTAGATTCGGTTTCCGAACGCTTGATTCAGGACTCTCTAGAAAAACTGGCGGTGGGTCGAACGGTGTTGGCGATCGCCCATCGTCTTTCCACCATTGTTCGTGCTGATAAGGTCGTGGTTTTGGAGCAAGGACGGATTGTGGAACAGGGAACCTATCAAGAGTTGCTCAAACAACGCGGCAAGCTTTGGAAATATCACCAGATGCAGCATGAGATTAGTAGCAAAAGCTAGGGCGATCGTAACCAAACAAAAAAGCCCCCCTTTTTATAGGCGAAGCCTTCCCGCAGGGTAGGGGGGTGCCGGTCGGGCGGGGGGATC
>JAYKHH010000343.1:0-19832 GCA_035285265.1 Leptolyngbyaceae cyanobacterium
TGCGTCAGTGGTATACAACCTGGTTGAATAAAAACCTAAGACAGTACGACTTCTATGCAGCACAGCGGGTGGATCGCTTTGTGACCAATTCGCAAGTCGTGGCGAAACGGATGCGAAAATTCTATCGACGGGCCGTAGAAGTGATTCCGCCCCCGGTGACGGTGCAAGGACGAGGGGAAGCCGGGGGACAATACTATTTATATGTGGGGCCGTTAACTAGAGATCAGCAGGTAGATCTAGCCGTTGACGCTTGTACCCAACTCAATCTGCCGCTGTGGGTGGTGGGTGCTGGGAATGATATGGAGAGACTGCAACGCATAGCTGGCCCTACCATTCGGTTTTTGGGAGCCGTGCCAGAGGCAGAAAGAGTCCAACTCTACGCCCAGGCTAAGGCACTCCTCTTTCCCTGTAGCCATGCCGATTTTGCGATTACCCCCGTGGAAGCGATGGGGGCCGGGATTCCCGTGATTGCCTCAAAATTGAGTGGCATGCGCGAGGTGATTTTAGATTACCGAACTGGATTGTTGTTTGAAGAGGCAACGGTGGAGAGTTTGAGGGGTGCGATCGCTAAATTTGAAAGTCTGCGGTTTTCTTCCCAAGCTTGTATCGAACGGGCCGAAGAGTTTGCTGAGTCTGTTTTTGCTTCCAAGTTAGAATGGTTCATTGCCCAATCCTTAGATGATCATCGCTTGGTGCCACCGATCAATTCCTGATTCAGGTAGGTGGCTGTCTACTTGGGAGCGTTGCTAGAAATAGATGGGGCGGGCGATCGCTGCGATTGATGGTTGGAACTCTGATGAATGCGTTGACGCATGACCCACAGGCTAATGAATGCCGCCAATCCGGCTCCAATGCTGTCCATCACCAAATCGGTAATGGTGTCATCCAAGCTTTCAATCACTTCTGTACGCAAGATTAAGCCTGCTAGCCACTCCCCGATTTCCCACAGCGCTCCCAGGGAAATTCCAAAACTGGTGATGGTGAGGATGTATAGCCACTGATACTGATGGAACACCCTGAACATGGGTCGATAGACCAGATAACTGAGAGCCAAGGTAAAGGCAAAGATGGTAAAGGCATGGGTGATTTCATCGTAGGGGCCAGGCTGATAAAAGAATCGCCCAATCCATCCCCCCGCATTCAATAGAGCTGCCAACACAAATAGAAAATCGAACAGGCTAGGCAGGCGGTTATCCAAGAGCATGAACACCAAGGCTGCTCCCAAAAAGCCAATCAAACCCACCATGTCTGTCCAGTTACCCAGGAGGGCCGCAGCCAGAATGCTAACGGCCAGCCCACCAATGCCGCCCCAAGCTACTAGACGATAGCCATACCAGTCGATGGTCTTCATCGGGACCTCCTCCCCTCTTCTTGGGGACTGGACTGGTTATTTCTATCCCCAACACCCCCATCTTGATCGGACTCCAACCATTTTTTCAGCGCACCCCCAATGCTGCGGGGTTGGGGTACGGCCCCTTTGCCTGCGGGCCAACCTTCTCGCTGACGACGGCGATCGCCATCCGTCTCTTCTGTTTGGTCGTGGAACAGAATTTGCTGGGTAGGGTAGGGTAAATCAATCCCATTTTCCACATAAAGCTTTTGTTTGATGGCCGAGATCACTTTGTCCCGTGAATCTAAAGCATCTGCCCACCGAGGTGGAGTAATCCACCACCGCACCCGGATATTGACCGTACTTTCAGCAAGTTCCATCACCAGTAAGTCAGGCGGTGGGGTTTTTAAGACTACATCAACTTCTTGCAGGGCTTCCAAAATTAACTGCTTTGTCCAGTCAATATTGTCCCCATAGCCAACGCCGATATCGTACTCTAGTCGGCGGTTTTCAAAGGCTGTGTTTACCGTCACCGAGTTGGTAAATAACTCTGAATTGGGGATAACAATCCGCCGCCCATCGTAGGTGCGGATCGTGGTAGCACGGGTTTGAATATTCTCGACTGTTCCTTCAAAGTCCTTGAATACAATCTGGTCATCCACCTGAAATGGCTCGGTGAGCAAAATCAAAATCCCTGCTAGAAAGTTTTGCAGAATATCCCGAAAGGCAAAGCCAATCGCTACCCCACTAATCCCCAGCAGTTGTACTAAGTCCCCGGCTTGAAGCGATGGAATCACAATGGATAGGGCTACAAATAACCCAACCAAAATTGTGGTTCCCTGGGCTAGGCGTCCTAAAACAATGCCTAAATTTCGTGCCTGACGGTGCTGGCGGGTGATCCGCTTCACCAGTCTTTTGATAGCTCTAGCTATCCAAAAAAAGAGGGCAAAGACCAGCAATGCCACCAAGATGTTAGGTAACAGACCCAAGGCACTGTTGATCATCCCTTGCATCTGCTTCCAGATTGCAGATACTTCTACGTTCATGTATATTCCCCACTCAAGGGTTATTAGTGATGATAGTTAACGTTCTAGACGCGGCCTTGTGGTAAAGCTCTGCCAACGGGACTGCTGTCACTCCATGCACCAGAATAGAGATGCAGATGATCAAGCTGCTTACAATCCAAGGGGACTCCATCCCGGTATCTCGGAGAGAGAGCATGGCATAGAACAGCGCTGCTACCCCGATGGGGCCAAACCAGCCTAGAAACAGGGCATCATACTTACGTCCTAGCCGACCCAACAGTGGACGGAGTAATAGGACACCGGGAAGTCGGCGCAGGAGGAGCACTGCGATCGCCAGCCCTAATCCTTTCCACCCCAATTCCAACCACTGCTGCCACGGGAGCGCCAAACCCAGCAACACAAAAATATAGAGGGTAAAGAAGCGATCAATGGCTTCCTGTATTTCTCCTTCTTGGGATCGTTCCTGTCCTCCGATCACCATACTGAAACTCACGCCAGCGACAAACACCGCCAGGATACCGTCGCCACCTAGAAGCTTGACCAATCCTAGGATCGCCAGGGAAAGCGCCAGGGTATAGGACAAGAAGGAAGTTTTCTCGATGGTTTGGTGCGCTTCTGCCCGCAGCAACAGTCGGCCTGCAAGGTAACCAATCCCCGCCCCCATCAGGCTAGCTGCCCCCACCTCCCAAAGCAGCGTACGAGTTAGCCATTCTGTCCACGCCTCCGCTGGCGATCGCGTCAGCATTAGCACAGACAACCATACAAAGGGGTAAGCCAAGCCATCATTGGCAGCGGACTCCATCGAGATCGCATTGCGAATCCGACCCGGTAGGTTTTGCTCAGCAATTTTACCCGTCACAACGGAGGTGGAAATCACCGGATCGGTAGGCGTAATTACGGCTCCAATCAGCAGTGCTACCCAGAGAGATGTCCCTAGAATCCAATAGACGAGCAGACTGCTGCTCAGCCACATCAGGGGCATCAGCAGTCCCAACAACACCGATAGGAGTCGCCATTGTTTTAGGGGATAGGCTCTGGGGAGCCGGAGGGCCACTCCCATCACTTGAATGGCGATCGCAATTCGAGCGCCCTGCTCCAAAATCGTTTCGGGTTTACCCCAGTGGCTCAAGTTCACCCAATTCAAGACCAATGGCCCTAGCAGAATTCCCAGTAACAAAGCCAAGAGGGGATCGGAAAGCCAAAACCGCTCTTTGAGAAACCCTGAAAACAGCCCTAAGGTAATTAGCAATCCACCCAGGCTGAATAAGACCAGATTAATTTCAGTGGAAGTCAATTGATCCATTGAACCAACCCTACCAATGTGATTGCTAGCGTTGCGAAATGGGGGATGACTGGCCTACCCGACATTCTTGGAAGGCCCCCTCAATCCCCCAATTCTGGGAGACGTTGAGGGATCGGTTCCCCCCAGAATTGGGGGGTTAGGGGGGCGTATTCATACCTAGATTTAGCAACACCCGATTTCTCTATGGCACCCCCTTGGCTTGACCTCTGGGCTTATGCCCCTTGCCCTAGGTTTTGCATCAGTCCGCCATCCACCACCAAAGTGGTGCCTTGGATGTATTTAGCATCACTAGAGGCTAGAAACACCGCTGCATGGGCGACCTCTTGGGGTTCTGCGGCCCGCTTCATGGGAATGGATTGCACCTGTTCGTGCCAAACCTCAGGATTGTCTAGGGCGGCTTGGTTGAAGGGGGTCAACACCATGCCGGGGGCAATATTGTTGACATTAATTTTCTGATCCGATAGCTCTAGGGCCAAGGTGCGGGTGAGGTTACGGACTCCCCCCTTGGCGACATCATAATCCGCTGCTCCCGCCCTAGGAATTTCCTGGTGAACACTGGTGATGTTGATAATCACCCCCCGCTGATCGGAACCTTCTAAGCCTCGAATAAACTGTTGACAGCATAGAAATGGCCCATAGAGGTTAGTTTTGAGGGCTTGATCCCAGCGATCGTAGGACATGTCCTTGACGGGAACGCCCGCAGAGTCCATGCCCGCGTTATTGACTAGAATGGTGGGGGTTCCCAGTTGAGCCTGCACCTCGGTAAATAAATGCTCAACCTCGTCCGGTTTGCACTGATCAAACTGCATCACTACAGATTTTTGTCCTGCCTCCTGAACTCGTTTCTGGGTATGCTCAGCCCCCTCCCGATCTTCCAAATAGGTAATGGCTACATCTGCCCCTTCTCGGGCAAAGGCGATCGCCGTCGCCTGTCCAATCCCAGAATCAGATCCCGTCACAATCGCAATTTCTCGTTCTAATCTTTTACGTTCCATATCCAAGTCACCGTCAATACACTGGATGGGTTGCCCTCATCCTAGGTACTCGTACAAAACTTCTCCTCTAGCAAATGGGGCGGACTGGGGAATACCCCCTTTCTATCCTTGGACAGTGTAAGAGTAGGACAAAGATTCCCTAGGTTGATGGAGGAATCCCTAAAACGATACTGAAATCCAGACAGTCCCTCGATCCTACGGAAAGGCTTCGCCTATCACCAAGGGGGGCAACGCTGGGAAATTTCTGTTGATCAGTGGGCAGGGGAAATATCCAGCAATCTCTAAACTGATTGAATTCGCAACATTTAGTGGATGGAGACGGACTGGCTCACCCGATATTCTGCAATCTCCTCAGGGTCAGAAGTATGGAGTTAGATACTTGCTCGCGATCGCTCCGATCATCCGCAAAACCACCCGGTTACAAAACGCCCAAGATAGCTATGGGGCAGTCATTTCAAGCGTTGGTTTAACCTCAGACTGATGAGAAAGGTAAACAAGAGATTAAGTATGTTTTGGCACGTTTTAATGCTTTCATAGGCAATCCTTAATCTTGCCGTGGGATCTATGGATACGGGAATGTAATGCTTGCCCTAAAAATAATCTCCGATATGTGGAGATTGCCTTTTCTGTTGCGATTTTGCAGCGGGGATGACTGCGGTCAAAATTTAACTCCGAGAGCATGGCAGGACGGTAAGGCTTGCAAGTCGTAGCAATTGCGCGCTGAAAGTCGTTTCTAATGCCGCGATTAGGAGATTCGCAAGCTTGCATACATCCAAAAACAGTTTTTAAGGAGATTTTGGTTTATGCCACTAGCAGCAGGCAATATCGCATTTGTTGGTTTTAATGCGGACGGAAATGACAACCTTGCGTTTGTGGCGCTCGTTGACATTAACGCTGGGGACGTCATTTTTTTTGAAGATAACGAATGGAATGGCACCGCCTTTGTTGACACCAATGAAGGTGCATTTAGCTGGACGGCAACTACCTTGGTATCCGCAGGAACCATTGTCCGCATTGACAACATTGGATCTGGAACCATCACCGCAAGTACGGGAACTGCTGTGGATGCTGCTGCGTTGTCACCCTCCCGTGGGACAAACCGAGGGATTGGAAATAGTAATGAAGTGATTTATGCCTACCAAGGTACGGCGGCTGCTCCAACCTTCATTACTGCGATCGCGAATAGTGGGTTTAGTGCAACAACTGGTACGCTAACAAACACTGGGCTGACGGTAGGAGTCAACACCATTGATCTAAGCACGGGTGTAGATATAGCAGCCTACACTGGCACTCGCAGTGGAGAAGCAAGTTTTGCGGCCTATCTGCCATTGATCAACAATCCAGCTAATTGGGTTACTCAGGATGGGTCAGGCGATCAAAGTATGGATACTGTTGCCCCTGATGTTCCCTTTAGCTCTACCGCATTTGCTCTCGGTGCTGCACTTCCTACACCCGCTGGGGTGACGATTTCCCAGTCTGGGGGTACCACTGATGTAATCGAAGGAGGGCTGAAGGACACCTATACGATCGCCCTCAACACTCAACCCACCAATGATGTCACGATTACCATTGGCAACACGGCTCAAACCACTACTAACCCTACAACCCTCACCTTTACGACTGCCAATTGGAATGTGGCTCAGACTGTAACGGTCACCGCCGTCAATGATGCCACCCAAGAGGGAGCACACACAGGCAACATTACCCACACCGCCGCGAGCTCTGATGCTAACTACAACGGCATTGCGATCGCCAGCGTGACAGCCAACATTACGGAAGCAGGGTTTTTAACAAAAATTGGTGGGTTCACCAGCATGAATGGGGCGGAAATTCCTGCCTTTGATCCGGGGAGCGATCGCCTATTTGTAGTAGCTGGATCAGTAGTGGAAATCCTGAATTTTGCGGATCCCACTAGCCCGACCAAAATTACTGACTTAGCCTTCAATACCACAGGTGATCCCGATGGGGCGACCCTTGGCGGGTTTGCACTTCTCCCTAACAGTGTGGCGGTGGGTCAAGCAGGCACTATCAGTGAAGGATTGGTTGCTGTTTCCATTGCTATTACCAACCAAACCACCTTGGATGACAACCTCGGTGAAGTGCAGTTCTTCAATGCTGCCAATGGTACTTACTTGGGTAAGGTCAACGTGGGCTATCTACCAGATATGGTGACCTTCACCCCCGATGGCACTAAGGTGCTGACTGCAAATGAAGGTCAACCCAATAATGCCTATACGAATGACCCCGTTGGTTCCGTCAGTATTATTGACTTAACCACCATCACCATTGCTGGTGGTATTTCTAGTGCGACTGTAAGTACAGCCTCCTTTGACTCCTTTAATAGCCAGATTGACTCCCTGCGAGCCTCTGGGGTGCGGATCTTTGGGCCGGGTTCCTCTGTGGCCCAGGATTTGGAGCCAGAGTATATCACTTTCTCTGGAGATGGAACCAAGGCTTGGGTCACCCTTCAGGAAAATAATGCGATCGCTGTCGTAAACATTGCCACCGCTACGGTAGAGTCCATTCTGCCCCTTGGCGTGAAGGATCACAACAGCGTTACTGTTACCAACCTCGAAACCTTCGAGTTTAAGAATTTACCTAGCATTGGCACCACGACAGGAGGCCAAGAGTTACTCCTAGGGGGTTTCTCCGGTCTGTTTTATGAGGGAACTGCAGCCAATGGCAACCTCAAGTTTCTAACCCACACCGATCGTGGCCCCAACGGTGAACCGACTGGCAGTAACCGTCCCTTCCTGCTACCGAATTTTAGTCCTGAAATCGTGCGGTTTGAGTTAAACCGCTCTACAGGGGCGATCACGATCACTGAGCGGATCAATATTAAGCGAGCCGATGGCACCCCCATCACTGGCTTACCGAACACCAGCATTACTGGAGGGACTGGCAATACCCCTTACAACGATGAAGTCCCCGTCGATCTCAATGGCAATACGATTTCGCCTTTAGATACCTTTGGGGCTGACCTGGAAGGGATTGTAGTGAATCCCACAGACGGCACATTCTGGATGGTTGATGAATACCGTCCCGCTATTTATCAATTCGGCACAGATGGTAAGTTAATCGAACGCTTCGTTCCCACAGGTACAGGTGCTGCCGCTGGTCAAACTGCTGGCACATTTGGGACGGAAGCCTTGCCTGCTGTGATCGCTCAACGCCGCCAAAACCGAGGCTTTGAAGCCGTAGCGCTGAATACGGACAACAACAAACTCTATGCATTTGTTCAGAGTCCCATTCGCAACCCTGCCGCCCTATCCAACGGCAACCTCAACGGCCTCAACAACATTCGCATTGTTGAATTTGACCTCACTACAAAAACGGTGACGGCTCAGTACCTCTACCGGATGGATAACCTCAACCTGGGTACCCCAGAAAATTCCCGTCCCGATAAAATTGGGGATGCAGTCTATATCGGTAATGGCGAGTTCCTGGTCGTAGAGCGCGATGATGATGCCCTACCCAGTGGAGATCCCCTCAGCAACATTGAGAAAAAGGTTTACCGCTTTAGCTTAGCTGGAGCCACCAATGTCAATGGTCAAGATGGCACCTTTGATGTGGGTGGCGGGGTCTTGAAGTCTATCGATCAAATGACCACTGCAGAACTGGCTGGACAAAGCATCAGGCTGATCAACAAGGTGCTGCATGTCGATCTCGCTAAAGCAGGTTACGCCAATGTAGAGAAGGTCGAGGGTTTGGCCCTGATTGATGCCAATACGATCGCCGTCATCAACGACAACGACTTCCAGGTGGCAGGGATTACCCTCAATGGCGATGGCACCTTTACTCCTGATCCGAGTCCCGAACCTGTGGTGTTGGGGCTGATTACGACGAACTCGAATGGATTGGATGCTAGCGATCGCGACGTGAACTTCCCCAATAGTGGAAGCACTGGCAAAATCAACATCCGCAATTGGCCGGTGTTCGGTCTCTATCAACCCGATAGCATTGCCTCCTTCACTGCCAATGGTCAAACCTACTATGTCACTGCCAACGAAGGCGACACCCGCGACTATACGGGGTATAGCGAAGAATCCCGTCTGAGTGCAGTTGGTTTAGACACCACCGTCTTCCCCAATGCAACGACTTTGGACGACAACCAAAACCTGGGTCGCCTAAACGTTACCACTGCTTCTGGAAATACGGATTCAGATCCACAACTGGAACAAATTTTTGTTCCTGGCGCTCGTTCCTTCTCCATTTGGGACAGCACCGGCAAGTTGGTTTACGACAGTGGCGATGACTTTGAACAAATTACCGCTGCAGCTTTCCCTACGAGATTCAATGCCAGCAACACCAACACCAATTTAGATGATCGCAGCGACAATAAAGGCCCCGAACCGGAAGGGGTAGCAGTCGGAACGATCAACGGTCGCACCTATGCCTTCATTGGCTTAGAGCGGATTGGGGGAGTGATGGTCTACGAGGTGACCAACCCCACCAAGCCTGCTTTTGTGCAATACCTGAATACCCGTGACTTCAGTGCAGCAGTAGCAGGCGACTCTGGTGCCGAAGGTCTGATCTTTATTCCAGCCAGTGATAGCCCCAACGGTCAGCCCTTGCTGGTGGTTGCCTATGAAATCAGCAATACCGTGGCAGTTTTCAGTGTCAACCCAGGAACTCGCATTAGTGATATTCAAGGAGCAGGCCATACCTCGCCTTTAGTCGGTCAAACCGTAACGGCTGTGCCTGGGATTGTAACTGCGGTTGATTCCAATGGCTTCTATCTGCAAGACCCCACCCCCGACGGCAATGATGCCACCTCGGAGGCGATCTTCGTATTTACTAGCAGCGCTCCTACGGTAAAGGTCGGTGATCAAGTCACTGTGACGGGTACGGTGAGTGAATTCACTCCGGGTGGATCTGGCACAGGTAATTTGTCTACCACTCAAATTGGTGGCAGTCCTACGGTTACGGTTCTTTCCAGCAATAATCCCCTACCCAATGCGATTATCCTGGGTGCTGGCGGACGAGTTCCTCCCAACCAGGTAATTGACAACGATCCCCTGAATTCCTTTGACCCCGCTACTGATGGCATTGACTTCTACGAGTCCCTAGAAGGAATGCGGGTCACGATCAAGGATGCGGTAGCAGTTAGCCCCACGAATCGCTTTGGTGAAATCTACACTGTGGCAGACAATGGCGCTGGAGCTACAGGATTGAGCCAGCGGGGCACCATCAATATCAGCCCCACGGACTTCAACCCAGAACGGATTCAAATTGATGAAGACGAGGGTGTGTTCAACTTTAGTTTCCCTAACGTCAATGTTGGAGACAAGCTGGGAGATGTAACTGGGGTTGTGGGTTATAACTTCGGTAACTTTGAAGTCATCCCTACCTCAGACTTTACCGGCAATATTAAGTCGGCTGGGTTACAGCCTGAAGTCACAACCCTGACCAAAGGCAGCAATAAACTCACCGTTGCCAGCTATAACGTCCTCAACTTAGATCCCCAACTGGAAACAGGGGTTGCTAACAACAACATTGATGATGATGTTGCCAATGGTCGGTTTACCAAAATCGCCCAGCAGATTGTTACCAACTTGGGAGCGCCTGACATTATTGGTCTACAGGAAGTGCAGGATAACAGTGGTGCTCAAAATGATGGTGTGACCACTGCGAATGTGACACTCCAGACTTTAGTGGATGCGATCGCTGCCGCTGGTGGCCCTACTTATCAGTTCATCGACAATACCTTCATTGTCGACAATGCTAGTGGGGGGCAGCCCGGAGGTAACATTCGCACGGCTTACCTATACAATCCGGGTCGGGTTGGTTTAGTGGATGGTTCTGTGCAAGCTATCACAGGAACCGCCTTTGCCGATGCCCGTTTGCCTTTAGTTGCCTCTTTCACCTTCAACGGTGAAACGGTCACCCTGGTCAATAACCACTTCTCCTCCAAAGGTGGTAGTAGCCCCCTATTTGGAGTCAACCAACCCTCTGTCGGAGATGAAGCCAACGGCAACGGTCAAGAAAACGTTGCGATTAACGGCTCGTTAAATGAACGGCAAGCCCAAGCCCAGGCAGTTAATAACTTTGTAGATTCCCTGCTGGCCACAAACGCTAATGCCAATGTCGTGGTGTTAGGTGACTTGAATGAATTTGAATTCATTTCACCCCTGAGCACCTTGGCCGGGGGCAGCACTCCTGTTCTGACTAACCTAGTTAACACCTTGCCAGAGAATGAGCGCTACAGCTTTATCTTTGATGGCAACTCCCAACAACTCGACCATATTTTGGTCAGCAACAATCTCAGCGCTGGCGCTGACTTTGATATTGTCAACATCAATACTGAGTTTGTTGACAACCCCCAACGGGCTAGCGACCATGACCCCCTTGTGGCGCGCCTGACCCTCGGTGAAACCTTCACCTTGCAAATCCTCCATACTGCTGATCAGGAAGCAGGGGTTCCGGCTTTGGATGATGCCCCTCGCTTCTCCGCTGTCCTCAATGCCCTCAAAAATCAGGATCTGAATAACGACGGCTTGCCTGACTATGCCGACACGCTGCTGTTGTCTTCCGGCGATGCGTTTATCCCCGGTCTCTTCCTAAGTGCTTCCCAGGATGTATTTGGGTTGGTGGGTGCAGGCGATATCTTGATCCAAAATGAATTGGGTTTTCAAGCGATCGCCTTTGGCAACCATGAATTCGACTTGGGAACGGAGGTTGTTCGCAACCTCATCAGCAATTCCAAGTTTGTCCTCAGTGCGCCCTTATCAGAAGCCCAAGAAGTGGCTGCAACTCCGGTTGTAGATACAGCGGCAACGGGACAAGTCAGTGTTTTCCTCAGTGGCAGCACTCTGAGAGTGAACGGGTCGTTCTCCAGCTTAAGCAGCGCTCTTCGCGATACCAGCGTCGATGGAGTGGATAGTCAAGGCAATAACATTGACTCGATTCATATTCACCGTGCAGTTGCAGGCAGTAATGGCCCCATTATCCGAGCTTTAAGGGTTAGTCCAGATAACACAGGCAGAAGCGGCACCTTTACCGGCATCTTTACCCTAACGGCTGAAGAAGTCACGGCGGCAGAAAATGGGGAACTTTATGTCAATATCCACACGGAAAATAACCCCGGTGGAGAACTGCGAGGTCAACTGAATCTAAACCGGAGCTTCCCTGGCACCAACTTCCCTTACCTGAGTTCTAACCTTGACTTCAGTACCGATGCCAACCTAGCGGGTTTGGTCGTAGCTGATGACCAAGCTCCTCGGCCCAACAGTATTGCGGCAACGACCGTTATTGATGTCAATGGCGAAAAAATTGGGGTGGTGGGAGCCACAACGCCTACCCTCCGCAGTATTTCCAGTCCCGGTGGTGTCACGGTCAGTCCCCAACCCTTTGCCGGTAACCCCACCCCCGAACAACTCGATGCGCTGGCTGCCGAAATTCAAAAAGATGTGGATGAGCTACTTGTAGCGAATCCTGGGCTAAACAAAGTTGTGTTATTAGCCCACATGCAGCAAATTGGCATCGAGCAAGCCTTGGCTACCCGTCTGAAGAACGTGGACATCATTATAGCAGGCGGTTCCAATACCCGCTTGCTGGATGAAACTGACCGCCTCCGGGCTGGGGACACAGCCCAAGGCACCTATCCCATCATCACTACCGATGCAAATGGCACGCCCGTCGCCATTGTCAACACCGATGGTAACTACAAGTATGTGGGCCGCTTGGTGATTGACTTCGACCAAAACGGCGTGATCATTCCTGCAAGTTACAACCCCAATGTCAGCGGAGCCTATGCTACCGATGCCCAAGGGGTAGCGGATCTTAATGCTGAAAATCTGGTCGATCCTGAAATTCAGGCGATTGTCGATCAACTACGGACAGTAATTCTGGCCAAGGAGAGCAACGTCTTTGGCGTTAGCGATGTCTATCTAGAAGGTCTGCGCCCTGCCGTGCGTCAGCAGGAAACCAACCTAGGGAACCTGACCGCTGACGCAAACTTAGCGCTTGCCAAGCAGGTCGATCCGACCGTCGTGATCTCCCTCAAAAATGGGGGCGGGATCCGTGATGATATCGGGCGGATTCTAGTTCCGACCGGAGGCACCGGGACAGCAGAGCGGCTGCCCAATGAGGCTGTCACTGATGCTGGTGGCAACATTGTCAAGCCCACAGGCGGTATTTCCGAAACGGACATTGCCAACGCCCTTGCCTTTAACAATGGTCTCAGCTTGGTCACGGTCACCGCTACGGAATTACTTGCCCTGATTGAGCATGGTGTTGCGGCTAGCACCCTGATTAACCAGCAAGGTCGCTTCCCTCAGGTGAGTGGTTTGGCCTTTAGCTTTGATTTGACCCGTCCGGCGGGCGATCGCATTCTCTCTCTAGCCATAGAGGATGAGCAAGGCCGTGACCTGGATGTGGTTGTCCGGGATGGGGAAATTGTCGGCGATCCCAACCGCACCTTCCGCATGGTGACCCTCAATTTCCTGGCAGGGGGCGGGGATGGCTATCCCTTCCCCACGGGTGCATCAACTAATCGTGTCGATCTCGCCCAATCCAGTGGTGCTCCTCGCACAGGGGCTGCCACCTTTGCCCCCGATGGCTCAGAGCAAGATGCCCTAGCTGAGTACCTAGCTGCAAACTTTAACAGCCCCACCAATGCGTTTAATCAAGCCGATACCCCTGTCGAACTCGATACCCGCATTCAAAATCTAGCCTTCCGGGCAGATACAGTCCTGGATGCTAGTTCCATTTTCGATCTTGGCAACAGCAAGCAAGAGGATGGGGTCATTGCTATTCTGCGTAACCTAACTCTAAACGTTGCAGTCACTACCATCAGCACGTCCTTTGTAAATGAGTTGGTAGTCTTCAAGGTAGAAGATGCTCAGGGCAGCGTCCGGGATAGTAACAACAATCTGATTACCCCTGGTGCTTCAGGCTTTAGTCAGGTTAATTATCTGAACGCGATTGTAAATGCCGCCACCACTCAGGTTGTCTTTTCCACTCTAAACACGAGTGACGACCTACCGAATGCCTTCCAGCCCGGTAATAGTCAGAGCGATGTGGATATCTCTAGCAGAAGCCAGTTAGGGTTCTTTTTAGTGGTCAACGGCACCCTAGGGGATGTAGAGAACAACCCCGCTAGCAAGACTGTCTTCTTCTCGACCTTGGATAGCGCTCAACTGACCGACCTAACTACAACCAACTTCAAACTAGCCTTTGGTGATGATGGTGTTGGCGGTTTCGATGACTTGGTCTTTACCATTACTGCTAAAGAGCAAGATCTCTTGATCGACTCAGATGATGAGTTCTCCAAAATTGGACGAGCAATTGACGTAGGTGGCAAATCTGTAGAAGCAATTGATCTCAAAAACCTCAATTTTGACTTCAACAAAGATGGTACTCCTGACGACATTACTGGTAAAAACGTGGCTATACAAGCCACCTTGTATCGGGAAGCTCGTTTTGATAACTTGATTGGTTTCTACGTAGTGGCAGCCGATGGCTCTGTTAATGGAATTGCGCCGACAGCAGCCAATCGTCAAGCCTATGCCAGAGCCGCCTTTGACAACCGCCTAGGTGCGGTGAGAGCGCCCGGTAATGAAACGACGGGGCAGGCCACCTTCACCTTTACAGGTGGAGATGTGTTGCTACCGTTCATCATTTCTAATGCGTCTACGCCTAATGCAGATTTCAGCAATATCTACTTCCCATTCCTAGGGGTCAATGCCGATGGAGCTGATCATATCCGCCTGTTGGGGAATGGCATCTTTGGTTTTGAAGACTTAGTTGGAGGCGGTGATCAAGACTTTGATGACGTAATTGTGCAAATTACCAAGGCCAACCTAGCTGCTTAAGTTGCCAAGTTGATTTAACTAGGCAATTGGTCAGTGATGAGTGCTTTGTCCCGTGGGACAAAGCACTCATTATTTCTTTTAAACTATTACGCAGGTTGTTCAGGTTGTCGATGACTGCGATCGCCTAGGCGCGTGTAATAAATCTTCATGTAACATGATTGCGTCTTTATCAGTTTTTTAGTTTTTGTGACTAATGTGTGGGCATAGAACCCAAAAGGACTCCCAGAAGTGCCTAGGTATTTTCTGAGGCTCCGAATTATACCTTGATTGATTTATTTAAGTATTTACCGCGTGTTGGTTACAATGGGAACAAAAACAGTTTTACTGATCGACCACGAAGAGACCGTCCGAGAGGTCATCCAATCTTGCTTAGAAGATCTAGCGGGATGGGATGTATTAACCGTTAGCTCCCTCCCGGAAGGATTGCAGCAAGCCATTGATAAACAGCCCGATGCTATTATTCTAGATTTCTTTACCGCTGACATGGGTGTAGTAGATATCACTAAAGCCCTGTTTTTGGAACAACTACGTGGCAACCCTAAAACAGCTACCATTCCTGTGATTTTATTAACTGCTCAGGTACGGTGGCTTAGTTCTCAAATGCTTCAGCATTATCAAGTTTTAGGAGCGATCGCCAAACCCTTTGATCCGGAACATCTCCTGAGAAAAATTGCTCAACTTCTGCAATGGGATTTGGAGCTGCCTAGATACTAAATCGATGATCCAGGCTACGGGATCTTACCCATCAGCTATCCAGACTTAACTATGAATTGAGTGCAGGAGGATGCAAATGCTACTTATTCCTTAGCGTCTCTGTCCCAATAACTCAGTAGGTCGGCACAATTATTTATTAAGATAGGCTTCAACTTCGCTCAGCCAGCAAGACTCTGCTGGCTGAGACTTCGGCTTCGCCCAGTTGAGCGCTTCGTCGAAGCCAAAACCCAAGAGCAGATCGTCAATTTAATTGAGCCCAGCCACTTACCAAGAGCCTAGAGAGTTGTATCAGGAACTTTGGTGTTACTCTGAATGGATTGGGGTCTGTTATGCTCTCCGTTAGCGGGTCAAATCAAGGCAGCCGCTTCAGACCTGAGTAATTTTGGCCTAAGTAATTTCGCCCTGAGCAATTTTGGCCTGGGTCATCTTGGATAAAGGTTGAGGGATCAGACCGTGAATCGAGAGCAAAGACGCAAAGCCGCTAAACATAAACCTCATGACGGTTCAATCATGTCCCCCAGAGCAAACTTGCCCACCAATGCCCTATCTCTAGCTATATCTCTCCATAAAGCTGGACAGTTCACCCAGGCTCAAACCATCTATGAGCAAATTCTGCTTGCAGAACCAGAAAATCCTAAGGTTTTAAATGGGTTAGGGTTACTCAAGGCCCAAATGGGAGATGAGAAGGGAGCCATCCGGCTCATTACCAGTGCCGTTAAGTTGGAACCTACGAACCTGGGATACCTCAATAATTTAGGCAACATCTACCGATCTAGCCGTCAGTTAGAGGAGGCGATCGCTACCTATCGCCAAGCCCTGCAACTCAATCCTGACTTTGCCGACTCGCACTTTAACCTAGGGATTGTGCTGACTGAATTAGATCGGATACCAGAAGCGATCTTGGCCTTAGAAGAAGCCCTGCGACTCAATCCCCGTCATCCCCGTGCTTACATCACCCTAGGGGAACTGTTTCAAGCCCAAGGCAAACTGGATCAAGCGATCGCCGCCTATCACAAAGGACTGGCCCTTCAACCTCAATTCTTTGAAGGACTCACGGCCCTAGGTCGAGCACTCTATCGCCAAGGAGACTTAAGGGGATCGCAAAGTGCCTATGAACGCGCCCTCTCGATCAATCCCTACTCCATTGAAGCCCTTTCCAATATTGGTGCCACCTTCTACGAGCAGGGCAAAATCAAGGTCGCGGTTGCCTGCTATCAGGAAGTGATCAACCTCGCACCTACAGCCCCGGAAGGCCATATTAACTTAGGGTTTTTGTACAGCCAGCAAGGCCAGTATGAACCTGCGGCAAATTGTTACAACCAAGCGCTGAAGCAGGATCCCAAGTCCTTGCAGGCCATGACAGGGCTAGCTTCAGTACTAGCGAGCCAAGCCCAATGGTCTGAAGCCATTGAGGTGTATCAGCGAATTCTCCAACTCGACTCTAACTCTGCCGAAACCTATGCTGCTTTGGGTATTGCCCTCCGAGCTAAGGGAGATTCCGAGGGGGCGATCGCTCAATTCCAACAAGCGATTCAAAGAGACCCCAGGCACATTAAAGCCCATGCTCATCTAGGTCTAGCCCTCCAGGATTTAGCCAACCCAGATCCAGCCAATTCTGATGCTGCCGGGTCTATTTTCGACTACTCAGGACTGGTGATCCCCTATCCGTCAACCCAGGTAGAAGGTTGGGATAGTCTGATCTCCTATAATGCTGCGCTCAAGAATTATATCTACACACACCCAACCCTACTGTTCGAGCGACCCGGTAAACCCTTATCTAAGGGACGCCAAACCTACGAAATCTTCACGGACTCCTCTCCGGTCATGGCAACATTACGGAGCCTGATTTATGCCAAGCTTGAGGATTACCTGACTCATTGTGCAGCTTCTGGTCATGCCTTTTTTCAGAATGCCCCGACGGATTGGCATCTCAGTGGTTGGGCAGTCGTGTTGGAATCGGAAGGGTTTCAATCCTCCCACATCCATCCTGAAAGTTTTTGTAGTGGTGTTTATTATGTCCAAGTTCCCAATACGGTGAAGCAGAATACCACGGGCGAAGGATACCTGAACTTCGGTGAGTTGTTTCCAGGGGAAACAGCCCTGAACAAACTAGAAAAATACACCATCAAGCCAGAAGAAGGGCTACTTGTCCTGTTCCCATCCTATTTCTGGCATTCTACGATTCCGTTTGTTGGGGAGAGCGATCGCGTTTGTATTTCCTTCAATGTGGTGCCCACCTAATTGGGTAGGGGTTGCCCCGACAAGGCTCATGAAAGATCTCGATGGGTAAAGGGCTTTGCATCCGAGCCAGTATAGGTTGCCGCGATATGCCCCTGACCTGTGACTTGATACTTATAGGTCACTAATCCCTCTAAACCTACGGGGCCTCTCGGTGGCATTTTTTGAGTACTAATGCCCACTTCTGCTCCAAAGCCATACCGGAAGCCATCGGCAAAGCGGGTCGAGCAATTATGATAGACCCCCGCCGCATCAACTTGGGCTAGGAAAATAGCTGCGGCTTGGGGATCTTCCGTAGCGATCGCATCGGTATGGCGAGACCCATAGGTATTGATATGCTCAATGGCCTCCTCCAAAGACTCCACCACCTTAATCGATAGAATCAGGTCGCTATACTCCGTAGACCAATCTGCATCGGTAGCGGCAGAAATTGGGATAATCCCGCAGGTGGCTTCATCCCCCCGTAACTCTACATGACGGGCTTGTAAAGCTGCTGCTACCTTGGGCAAAAATTCTGGGGCAATCGCCTGATGGACTAACAGGGTTTCAATCGCATTGCAGGCAGCAGGATACTGGGTTTTGGCATCGACGGCGATCGCCACTGCAGTTTGCAGATTAGCGGCATCATCCACATAGAGATGACAGATCCCCTCAGCATGGCCCAGCACCGGAATGCGAGTATTGTCCTGGACAAACTGCACAAAGGAATTCGATCCCCGTGGAATGATGAGATCCACCAGCGAATCAAGCTTCAACAAAGCTAAGGTTTCTTCCCTGGTTGTGAGGAGTTGCACCACAGATGGGTTGATTTCTGTAGTTGCCAACCCTTGCTGAATGGCTCGTACTAGGGCTTCACAGGAGCGAACGGCTTCCTGTCCACCCTTCAGGATCACGCCATTGCCAGACTTAATGGCTAAGGAGGCAATCTGCATCACCGCATCTGGGCGGGCTTCAAAGATTACCCCCAAGACTCCCAAGGGACAGGTAACCCGTTGCAACACCAACCCTTGATCTAACTCCCGATGAATTTGGACGGTACCGATGGGATCACTCAACCGTCCCACATCTCGCACACCTGCGATCGCACCTCTAAGCTTAGCTTCATCTAGCTTGAGGCGGGCATATAGGGCTGTAGCCAGTCCCGTCGATTTTGCCACCTCACAATCGGCCTGATTCGCGGCCAAAATTTCTGGAGCGGCAGCTTCTAGGGCTGTTGCAATGGCAGCGATCGCCTGATTTCTGACTTCGGTGGAAAAAGTGGATAACTGACGGGCAGCCTGACGGGTTTGCTGAACCGTTGTCATCAATGAGGGTGCGATCATCTGAGACACCATGAGGAGTTGACCTGCATACGGGGGTGCAAGCCAAAGTTTAGCAAATCCTAGAGCTTTCTTAACTGGGTTGCCTGGAATCGGTGCCTTAGAAGGGCATTACTTCTGGAGTAGCAATCCCATGCTCTACCAGCCAGCCATTGAAATTCGACTTTAACCCTAGGGTTGGCTTTACCTTGGAGTCATGGGTGGTGGCCATTGCCACTTCCGAAGGCTGCAGTTGACTCGAATTCAGAGCAACCTCTGAATTTACGGGTTGAGAGGTAGCCGCCAACCCGCTCACAGCTCCAGCCATCAGAGCTGCATAGCTCACATATAAGTGAACGGGGCGCAGATAAAATTCTGATTCTGGCTTAGACTCTGCCCAGCAGGGGATCAGCCCTTTATTGGGATCAGAAGGTGGCAAGGTTGCTACGAGGTGATCCCCATCTAAACCGAGGGCATTTCCAATCCGACGCACAAATCCCCGAACATACACGGCTTCTGGCAATTTCTCAACCTGCCCTAGTTCTAGGGCTTGAAGGTGATAGAGGGGTACCAAGGTTAAGGTATGCAGTTCCTGAATAGAGAGTGACTTCGCTTGACGTATTTTCTGGAGTTCTTGACCTAATTGGCATAGGCCATCTTCCCATGCTTGAGTTGCTTGTTGGGCGACTAACTCAGCCTGACTTACCTGATGACTTAGTTGGGGCATTGGATTCACTAACTTAAGTACGACTCATACGCAAATTGTTTTAATGCTGAAGCACTAAAACTCACTCTCATTCTTCGAGGGGTTGCTGCGGTTTCCGGAACAAGTTATACACAACCACCACTAATTTCTGAGACTTAATTCTGAGGCTTAATTTTGAGACTTAATGGTGATGATGTCCTTCAGACTCAAAGTTTTTAGCCCAGCAACGCTTGAGGAGCTGAATTCGATAAACGTACCAGAATTGCCGTGGGTTTAAAATGAGCCTGGATGTAGAACTAAACACAGGTTGGTTGAGGAATTGCCAAAGGGGAAAGGTGAGGCGGCTAGGTTGTCGAGTCATAGAATGGAACCTTCTAGGGGGGAGAGGTAAAAAAGGACGGCACATTA
>JAYKHH010000344.1:0-6935 GCA_035285265.1 Leptolyngbyaceae cyanobacterium
CAACCATGCTCAAGCTGTTGCCTTAGCGGGTCAGTTATTGGGAATTGCCACTACGATTGTGATGCCAGAGGATGCTCCCGTCGTGAAACAAGCGGCGACCCGTGGTTATGGGGCTGAGGTGATTCTCTACAGTCGCTCACAGACCGAGCGGGAAGTGTTATGCCAGGAAATTGCCCAAGCACGAGGCTTAACCATTATTCCTCCCTACGATCATCCAGCCATCGTTGCCGGACAGGGAACGGCAGCCAAGGAGTTGATTGAGGCAGTAGGTACCCTCGATCTGCTCTTAGTTTGTTGTGGGGGTGGGGGATTGTTGTCTGGTAGTGCGATCGCAGCTCACACCCTCAGTCCAACTTGCCGTGTAATTGGAGTTGAGCCAGAGCAAGGAGATGACGCCACTCGATCCTTTCATACGAAGATCTTGCAAACAGTAAAAAACCCCGACACTATTGCTGACGGGGCTAGAACACCTTCTCTCGGTCAGATCACTTTTCCGCTGGTGCTCCAGTACGTCCACGACATGGTTACCGTTAGTGATGATGCACTCCAACGCACGATGTTTTTCCTGTGGGAGCGCTTAAAAATCATCGTGGAACCAACCGGAGTCTTAGCCGCCGCCGCTCTCCTAGAAGGAGGTGTTCACCGACCAGATACTCGCATTGGCGTGATCATCAGCGGCGGCAATGTTGATTTGAACCAAGTAGCAGCCTATTTTGCCAAACTCCGTTCGTAGTCCGGGCAGGACTGGTAACAATGGTCAGGGTCATACAAGTGACACTGATCTGTAATCTCTTTCATCAAAGCCCAAGAAAAACGACTTTCCTTTAACTGATTTCCCCAGGTTTGCTTCAGGCTTGCATGGGCCATCCGTAAGCGATAGGACGGAATGGCCGTTGACAGGTGATGGGGAATATGCACATTGATATGGTGGCAGAAGTACTCTACCCACATTGGATATTCACAATGCACCGTTCCAAATAGTTGAGCTTTCGCTTCATTCCATTCTGTGGCGGGACGGAATTGAATGTCAGGAGCAGTATGGTGTACCAGAGTAAACGTACTCATCCAAAAGTGGTAAACCATCCAAGGCATCAGCCAGAATTTGACAAAGCCCCAGATTCCTGTAGTTGCAATTAAGGTAGGAAAGAGAACGGCAGCGAAAGCCAAAACTGCAATCACCGACACCCTAACTCTGTCGCGATCCTTGCCCTCAAACCGAGACCAGTTAAAGTGCAAAACTGCCCAATGCAAAATCGAAGCCATCCACCAAAAGCGCCCCCGCATCTGGTGATAACCCCATTGACCTAGCTTCCCCATGCCTGCATAAAATTCTTTTTGGAACGGCTGCCAAGCATTATCAATCTCTAATTTATTCGTGTGGGCATGGTGGAGATTGTGTAAAATCCGCCAACTATGAAAGGGATAAATTAAAGGCAGGAGGAAAATATGTCCTACCCAATCATTCACCCAGCGGCGCTTGGCAAATGACCGATGACCACAATCATGGGCAATCACAAAGAAGCCCGTCAAAGCAGTACCTGTAAAGATCCAGAGCAAAGGCAACAAAAACCAAGGGGAAACGGCAAGACCCCAATACCCTAAGCCAACAAGCCCGATATTCGTAAAGACCATTGTCCAGGCTTTGAGTTGATCTTTTTGAAAACACTCACGGGGAAGAGTTTTCAAAATGTCTTTGAGACGTAAATCTGGCGGGATCGGAGGAGAAGCTAGGGAAATAGGCGTAATGGTCGATTGGGCCATGAATAAACCAGAATTTTTCAAGAATGGTTAGGAAAGTAGACACAAAAAAACCTGCTAAGACTTCATGGCAGGCTTCATACACTAAATATTTAGTGTATTCAGTGAGCTTAAAGAACTTCACAAAACTAAGTTAAGCTCAATTGTAAACTTAATTGAACATAATGGTTGCCCTAAGATCCTCCAATTTGAATAGCTGGGACTGAGAACCTGTTTGAGCAGTCCTGATCTTCATTCCGATATCCCCCCTAGCCCCCTAAATCTCCCAATTCTGGGTGACTTGGAATCCGATCCCCCTCAGAATTGGGGGGCTAGGGGGGCAGATGCAGGGGGGCAGATGCAGGGGGTTAGAGACGTTTCAAACCGCTTCTGATAAGTAGGTCGGCACCATTATTTATTAAGATAGGCTTCGACTTTGCTCAGCCAGCAGGATCTCGCTGGCTGAGACTTCGGCTTCGCTCAGTTGAGCGCTTCGTCGAAGCCACAACCCAAGAGCAGATCGTCAATTGAATTGAGCCCAGCTACTTACTTGCACGGCACTACTTGCTCAACTGAGAGGTAAAAGCAAGGGAACTTCTAGCGCCATGACCCAGACTTCGCTTTCCTGGTACCTGATGCCAGTCTTGTAGTCTGTCTAACTCAACGGCATGGGCAGCTAGAACCCCAAGAACGGATTGGGGCTTCCATGCGTCAGGCTCTTAAGGCCGTCATAAAGTTTCCCAACAGAACACTAGGGAACACAATCCTAGGGCGTAGCACTTAATCTTTGCTGCTTGAGAACCTGTAAATGCTGGAGCAGAGCGTCTGCCTCAGCTTGCAGTCGTAAAAACTTGATCTGGTGGTCAGCCTGATAAAAGACCTGAGTTGCTTCAGGCACACTCCCTAAGCCAATAGCATTTGTGGAGAAGGGATCAGCTAATGGGGCTTCCTCAACCGATCTCTGAACCTGCAAGGAGGTGGGGGAACTTGTTGACAGTAAAAGTTGGCTAGTCATTATTACTCATTCACGCCGCTGCGCCATTCTAGCGGTCAGCATCTTAACGAATTGTATTGAATGTGTCGGTTTTTCAACTGGACACCTGCTGCTACCTGAAACCCAAAGGTCTACGTATACCTTTAACTTTTGTGTGGATCCCGTATTAAGAATCACATCAATCTGTTGAATTGTTTTTTTCCTCAGGGCAGTCTGTACATAGAAGCCTAACCACCCCAATAAATCTAGAGCTAACTCAAGTCCACTCAGTTCTTACTAAATTTATGTATACCCTCAATCACACATTGGAAGATAACATTCTAGAAGCAGATGGTCGCTACCTAGATCCTCAAGAACTGTTCCCTTTAGAACAATACTTGCAGGGATATACTACTCGTCTTGCCACCTACCAGCAGCTTAGAGATCAAAGTGACAAGCTAGTTCTTTACGCGCTCCGCAAGCTAGCTCAAGCTCACCCAGACCTGATTCAGCACCACGGGCAGCGCTGCAAATATGACATGACAGAGGTATTGCGCTACATTGCCCTCTCAATTTTGCGAGATGACGAAGTCTTCTTTAAAGAACAAATGATGTCTTGGCTAGACACGATTTTGCTGGCATATAAGCGAACCAACCACTGCACTATCGCCTATCGCTACTTGCAAGAAGCCATTAATGCAGCCCTGCCTCCTGCTAACAGTACCCTCACTCGTCCCTACCTGGATATTGTGCTGATGTCTCTGCAATCTCACGCCTAATATCGATCTCTAGGTCTGGCGCTGCTCCTAAATACAGTTCTTACGCTCCCAAGGAACAGCCACAACTACACCCTCCCAATCTTTTGAGGAAGACGTCCTATGAATAGCTTTACCCCAGTGACCGTTAACCGCAGTTCTTCCACGGAAGAACGCCAATTTGCCTTGACCCAAATTTATCGTCAGGTGTTAGGGCGGCAACCCTATGCCTACGAGCACCAAGCCTTAGCCAAGGCAGAGAAAGATTTCCTGAAAGATAAGATTGGGGTCAGACGCTTTCTCAAAGAGCTTGGGCATTCAGATGTCTACCTAAATGCTTTTTATCACCATTCCTCCAACCTCAAGTTTCTAGATTGGTGCTTTAAGCACTTTATGGGGCGTGCTCCCTTAAACCAAGAGGAAGTTAGGTTGTACTGCAATATCCTGATGCAGGAGGGAGTTGCTAAATTAATCACAACTATCTTGGATTCAGAAGAGTACCGTAAAGCCTATGGATGTTTTACAGTGCCTTATCCTCGTGAGCAAAAATGTTATGAGTCTCCCAAAGCTTACTGGGAATCTAAGGTGCTCAATCACGAACACTTTGGACAACGGGGCTGGGTTGTACCGACCCTGTATTGGCACCAACTGGGTCTAAATTGTGATGCAGGTGTCTGCAGTCATCCTGAAGCTGACGAGGTTCTGCAACCTCCTGTTTCTGAAGAAGCAGAAATTATGGGAGAGCAGCTCTTAGAACTACTCAAGGCATTTGAGGTGAATGAAGCTAGAAAAGTAGTTGCCTCCCTCTCTCCTCAACAACGAGAAGCTCTGCGGAAAGCAATTCGCTAGGGTGGCTACCTCCTGGAAGTAGGATTGATGCATTAGAGCAAGCATGAATCAGGGTATTAGGGAATTGTGGATAGGCTTCCAGCATTTATCCTCGAACTGCATCAATAACCTATGACATCAATAACGTTAGTTCGACGATAGGGCTATCGAATTCACGTCAATAACCTATGAAATGACAGGTCTTTTGGGCTTGTGAGATGTACCTTGAAGGTAGGGTTCTCACAAGCCTTTTAGTGTTAAGAGATGGGCTGAATTCTTTGTAAGATGGGGTTCAGCGACCCTCACCCGTCCTTACAGGCATTGGGAGGTGGAGTTCAGATCTGCCCCCTCAGGTGGAACCCGGGCAGTTGAACGAGGGCGAACTCCACCCCATCCAGCGTTTTACAGGTTAATTCCACCTACTTACTGATCTTAGCTAAGACCCTAATGACGATCTCTCAGCCTGAACCCGTGCCTCTGAATTCACTGTCTGCTTGTGTTCAAACCTTGGGTTTGCCCCAGATTCAACGCCATGTTTTTATTTGTGCTGACCAGACTGTGCCGAAGTGCTGTGACAAAGCAGCAAGTTTAGTGGCTTGGAATTATCTAAAACAGCGACTGAAGGAACTGAAGCTAGATTCTCCCACGTCTGAGCGACCCACTTGCATCTTTCGGACTAAGGCGAATTGTCTGCGCGTTTGTCAGCAGGGGCCAATCTTGCTGGTTTACCCCGATGGAGTCTGGTATCACAGTGCCACACCTGAAGTCATTGAGCAGATTATTCAAGAGCATCTGATTGGTAACCAGATCGTGAAAGAGTATGCGTTTTTGGTGCATCCCTTGGCCTAAAGTTAGTCAAGTCACGATCTTCCGTCTCCAATACCCTTAGGACTGAAGCAATTCCTATGAATTACTAGGGGGGTTGGGGATTTTTGAAGGGTTACAACCCTTCAAAAATCCCCAACGGTGTCAGTCCTGATCCTCTAAGGATCGTGGATTTAATAACCTGGCGATTAGAAATCGCGGCTATACGCACATAGGCGAAGCCTTCTCGCAGAGTAACCTGCCGACCCAGGTTCAGAAATTACAGGTTATTAACTTCTCATTCCTAAGCTAATTGGGAGTTCCTAAGGTCAGGGATTGAGTTCGGTTCTTGAGCCAGAATTTCAGTATGGGGCAGGATTTAAGCATGGGGATAGCCCAGAAGTGATACCCAACCTGCCATAGAAGGATTTATCAACTATTTCCCCAAACAAAGATTTAAGCTCAGAATGAGACACATACTCAAAGTCGTTATGAATACGCTATATTTGTAACAGTTTCTAAAGAACTCATTGCTATGCACAGGGAGAGGCGTCTTTTATGCCCTCACCTGGAGTTCGGTAAAGCTAGAACCATAAATACTTTTAAGGAGAAATGGGTTCATGACCGTGACTTACAACGCAGAAGGATGTCTTCGTGTGGGCCGCCCTGCCCCTGATTTTACGGCAACGGCTGTTGTCGATCAGGAATTCAAAACCGTTAAGCTCTCGGACTACCGGGGCAAGTATGTCGTCCTGTTTTTCTATCCCCTGGACTTCACCTTTGTTTGCCCCACTGAGATTACTGCGTTTAGCGATCGCTACGAAGAGTTCAAGAAAATCGGTACAGAAGTTCTGGGCGTTTCTGTAGATAGCGAATTTTCCCACTTGGCATGGATTCAAACCGATCGCAAATCTGGTGGGATTGGGGACATCAATTACCCCCTCGTTGCTGACCTCAAGAAAGAAATTTCATCTGCCTACAATGTATTAGATCCCGATGCGGGTGTTGCCTTGCGCGGGCTTTTCATCATCGACAAAGATGGCGTGATTCAGCATTCCACCATCAATAACCTGTCCTTTGGACGCAGTGTAGACGAAACTCTCCGTACCCTTCAAGCCATTCAATACGTTCAGTCTCATCCCGATGAAGTGTGCCCCGCAGGTTGGAAGCCCGGTGATGTCACCATGACTCCTGACCCCGTTAAGTCTAAGACTTACTTCGCTGCCATTTAAGATATCTATTTTCAATTGAGTTGAAATCCCAGAAGGGACGCAAGCCTTGCGTCCCTTTTGGGGTTTTTAGCGGACTTTTAATGCAATTCTGGGCGTGATCCTCATCTTGAAGCGAGTGTCTAGGCATATACATTTTGATTCCACGGTCAGGGTATAGCCATGGAGCCCTGATGGGCCGACGACAGCATTTCTTGGCAAGGATAATCTCCTACACACCCAAGTTGGTTTCACGACTCATGTAGGATGGCTATAGAAGCATACGATCACTAAAACGGTATTTTCTTAGAGCGCTCAGTGTATGAACTATCTTGTTGCAGTGCTCCCTGACCGGATTCAGGCAGAAGCAGCTTACTCCGCTTTAGAAAAAGAAGGCTTGCCGATGGATAAAGTGGCAATTCTGGGTAAAGGGTACAAAAGTGCCGATGAATATGGTCTGATCGACCCTAACGAAGAGGCCCGTAAGAATGCCACGATGATGGCTACCTGGTTAGTTCCCTTTGGCTTTGCTGCGGGTTTCACTTTCAGCCTGATTACCAATCTCCAGACTTTTGCGTGGGCGGGTGAGATTGGCAATCACGTCATTGGGGGGTTATTAGGGGCTGGTTC